>NZ_JAJGZS010000023.1:0-86236 GCF_020806285.1 Shewanella sp. 10N.7 | reverse complement strand
GAAACGCAATCGCGCCGATGATAGTGTGGGGTCTCCCCATGTGAAAGTAGGTCATTGCCAAGCGCCTAACTTCTCTTAATTGAGAGCAGATAGCCCGTTACTTACGTAGCGGGCTTTTTTGTGTTTGGAAATTGAGTGAGTTCATTAACGGCTAAAGCTAATAAACAATATGCCTGGAATGCCCATGAACTCTTACAAGGAAATGTAGGTTATCGTCATGCGCCTAATTTTTTAAAGAATAAATAGCTCAATGAGTGATTTTGTGAGTGTATTTGTCTCTGTGACTTGAAGCTTGAAGATAGTAATTATTATTTAAAACCTTACTATTATGAATTATTCCCTATTAATCGTTGATGTTTAATATAGGTCAGCTATCTTGATAGGCAATTCAACAGGTTTTTATATTTGGCTTAGTTTTCAAGTCAGCATTTTAGGAAAAAAAATGAAATTAGAAATGATTTGTACTGGTGAAGAAGTTTTATCTGGCCAGATTATTGATACCAATGCTGCGTGGGTTGCAAACACCATGATGGAGTTGGGAATTGAGACTCAACATAGAATCACGGTGGGTGATCGACTTGAAGATCTTAAGAACGCCTTTATTGAACGAAGCCATCATGCGGACGTAATCATTGTTAATGGTGGCTTAGGCCCTACTAGTGACGACATGTCTGCAGAAGCTATGGCTTTGGCTAAGAGTGAAGAATTAGTTGAAAATATCGAGTGGCGTGAGACGCTCGTTAACTGGTTTGCTCGTAATAATAGAACAATGGCTAAGAGCAATTTAAAACAAGCTTGGTTGCCTGAGTCGGCTGTGATGGTAGATAACCCCGTGGGAACGGCCTGTGGCTTCAGAGTTAAGCTCAATAAGGCCTGGTTGTTCTTTACTCCAGGCGTGCCTTTCGAATTAAAGCACATGATTAAAGAGCAATTCATCCCTTTTATCAAAGAAGAGTATGGCATCAGCGAGAATACGTCGCTTAAAAAATTACTCACAATTGGTCATGGAGAATCCTCACTAGAGGATAGTTTGTCACCATTAAATCTTCCAGATGGGATTACGTTAGGTTATCGCTCTTCAATGCCGCACATTGAAATCAAGATTTTTGCACGTGGGGACAAAGCAATAAGCAAACTCCCTAGTGTGACTAAAAAAGTTAAATCAATTCTTGGAATCGCGGTTGTAGCAGAAGACAGGCCTACTTTAGCCGCTGAGATCCATAATAGATTATATCAGTCTGGTTTCAGCTTAAGCATTGCTGAATCTTGTACTGGTGGGTTGATCACCAGTCAATTAATTGATTTTGCAGGCAGCTCTTCTTATCTTCATCATGGATTGGTGACCTACAGTAATGAATCTAAGGTAAAAATATTGGGCGTAAATCCGCAAATACTTGATGATTATGGGGCTGTTTCTATTGCCACTGTGGAAGCGATGGCGAGAGGAGCAAGAGGTATTCTAGACAGTGATTTTGCATTATCTACCAGCGGAATAGCAGGTCCAGATGGCGGTTCTGATGATAAGCCTGTTGGCACTGTTGCAATAGCTTTAGCCACTAAGCACGCAGTATATAGTCAGATGATTAAGTTACCGAGCCGATCTAGGCAACTGGTGCGAAGTATCAGTGCCGCAATTGCCTATGATATGTTACGTCGTGCTTTGCTTGGTGAAGCTGTCATTGTTGATTACCCATCAATATCTCGATTTGCAAAGTAAATTAGACCGATAAATGATCTAGTTCGCTAGATCGTTTATCTAATAGTTAAAAACTGGTTGTTGTGACGACATCGTATAAATCTACTTGGTGTTGATTTATGCCATTAACGTCTTCATTTTCTGGTGCTTTGAGCAAGCTAATTTTATTGCTCACTTGAATCACTTCCAATAACGTTGGTTCATCTGGTGGCATTAGAGTGGACATCACGGTATTTCTTAACGGTATATTTTTAAGCTTGATATGTTGAAAGATATCGCCTTTTTTAACGCCATGCATAGTGCCGATATTTATAGTGATAAACTCATCATCTCGATTTATTACCGTTGCTTTAGTTGCCTCACAACTCAATGTTTGGTTAATGTCTTGCGAGACTTTAAACAGAGTATCAACGATGGCTTTACCGTATTCACTTCGCCAAAATAAACTATTTGATAAATCAACTTTAGAGTAAGAGTCGAAGCTCCAACCTCCCTCACCATGGTATTCATCTTCTAGAAGTATGCTGTCGCTAATTCTATCGTACATAAACACTTTAATAGTGAAGTTACGCTTTGGGTAAATCGTATTGGTTAATAAAGCAGACTTTATTTCATTATATAAACCTATATCGCGTATATAACCAAAGACTAAATATTGGCTTTGAAATTGGCTATTCAACCTATGTGAGATACTTTGAATGGTCTTTAGATTTATGCTGTCAAAGCTGGTCACAGGCTTAAACACCATCTGAGGTATCAGTTCTTCAACAAAGACGCTTGGTTGGTTGCTGAGTTCATTTTTGAATCTAGAGGCTACATGAAATGGCAAAGTGTATATATCACCAGGCGCAGCCTGTTTAGGGGTCATCAAAGGAAACTGGGCAATGATTAGCTGTTTGGAATAAGCATCTTTAATGCAATTCGATTTAGAATGAAGATTCACCTTGAGATTAACGGTTAACTTACCTGCGGTTATCGTTTCATTAAGAATGACAATCTCACTGATTTGCTGTTTCGATACAATATTGCTTTTACTACTCGTAAGAATGCCATCTCTTACTGTATTTTCGATACTAATGTAACTACTTGCTTGAAGTGAGGCGTTTTCAATTGCTTGTTCAATAGCTAATTTACGCACGTCATTATAATCATCACCGTCATAGGGAATTGATGCTTGGCCTAAATACCACTGTGCATAGGACATTGATGGTAAGCAGAGCATTAATATTGCACATAGTATTTGCTTCATTGATTAGCCAAACACATTAAGCAGTTTAGAAATTAGCGATGGATCTTGATTGTCTTGTTGCTCTCCCTTGCCACTGACTTCAATCACTGTATTTCCGACCATGCTTGAATCAATTGAATGATCCGAGCCAATATCTGTCACTCTAATTTCACCTGAAAAGCGCACATATTCGTCGCCTTTATTCAGTTTTAGCCACTTTTCCCCAGCAACGACTAAGTTACCGTTAGGGAGTTTTTCTCTTACTGCCACAGTAATGGTACCTGAGAGAGAGTTATTGTGATTACTTGCAGAGGAGCTATCAAAGCTTTTATCTTGAGAGTAATCGGCGCTGAGATTGTTCTCATCGATGTTGATATTACCAGCGGTTATATTGGGGGATAACTCGAAATCATTGGAGCTATCTCTGGTATAGCTAACTGATTTTTTCGACGTCATCTCTTCATTTAATCTGATTAAGATCATATCACCAATATCATAACGATTATTGTTTTGATAAATATCATATACGCTGTCAGGGTTAAATATTGAGCCAGTAATTTGCTGCGCCTGTTGAATATTATTATTTCTGACAGGGCGATATTGAGGATCCCCTTTCATCACTTCGTCATCCGTTTCAATAACATTAACTGTGGTGTTTTCTTTAGTCGGTACTTTTATTTCAGCGACTTCAGTCGTTGTACAAGCTGACATACTTAATAGAATGAATGCTGCAAACGTGATTGTTAATTTCATTTCTGAACAACTGTGTTGAGGGTTTTATAAATTTTAACGTCAATTGAACTATGATATCTATCTTCTACACAGTAACTTCATTATCTTTACGCTTATTTACTAATATTGGTGTTATTTGTTACTAACTATTGATATATATTGTTTGTGTGAGGTGTTGCATCTGTTTTAAAGTTTTTATATTTGAAAAGTAATATATGGATTTGTTGTGGGTATATATTATTTGGTGGGGTTTATACTTGCTTGCTATTAACTGTGTCATTTGTATTGGCTTTGTATTATTAATTGTATACTATAAATTTGCATGTGTATTTATATTTAAGCATGTTTTTGATGAATGAAATATTTTAAAAGTCTATTCTAACTTTACTTGGTTAAATACTATTATGACTCAGCAAGAATCTTTGTCTGCACTCTCTAGATCAACTGAATTAATCAAATCTGATAAAATAATTCAATCCCAATCGAGTAGTGACTCCGATACATTTGCTGATATTCTGACAAGTGTCTCTAAAGTTAAGAGTGTCGGCAGTGCTGTGCTTGACTCTAGTTCAACCTCTGAAATATTTTCGGTAGACTCTTTGCAGCAACAAATACTGGCTGAGACTGGGCTAGGTAATTCAAGTATCTTATCGCTAAATATGAATAGCAGTATGATTACGGAGTTACAACAAGGCTTATTATCATCATTACAAACCAGTATGCTCAAAACTGCTGTCACCAATGCAGTAGGCGAAAATACATTAGTTTCAGCTAAGGTCAGTTCCGAAGAAGTAAGCTCGCTAATAAGTAATGCGACACCAGAAGAATCTAATATTGGTGAAGATATTTATAAATTCTCTTTTGGTGAAGACGGTTTTGATCAAAAAGATGTTATCGATTCAGTGAATATCTTAAATCATACCCCAATATTATCTTATATTTACCAAGAAACCACCGATACTGAAATAAGCCCAGCTTCGACATTAGCAGGTAGTTTAATTTATTCTGATTATGTTGGTGCGGGTTCTACAGCGATTAAATTAATTATGGATTATTTTACAGAAACTAATGCTGGCGGTATTGCAGCAGGAGTTAGTTCTTTTCTTTCGGATGATAATGATAAAGGTGCTTGATATTTTTATTAAGTAGAATCTTGCAATGTTTAATTCACGGGTTAAGTATATTCTATTTATTTTTTTGATTTATTTATGAAATATTCTATTGGTAATTAATATGAAAATAATACTTCTTATGACTTGGTTTATATTAAGTGGTTGTGAAGCGTTAAATAGTCAACCAGCGCAATATCAGCCAACTGATTTTCCTGTTTTAAATGCTGTAGGTTATGCACCTATTGAGAAGCAACCTGCAGAAATGCGTTCAGAGCAGATTTTAATGGCTATGGAAGCGTCAAAGATCTTGGCGTATAGAGAATTAGCCGAACAGGTCTACGGATTGCAGCTCAACTCGCAAACAGCAATACAAGGTCACTCGCTGAATAATATTGCCACCAAGATTAAAGTTTCTGGTGTGATAAAGGGAGCCAAAGTTGTCAAGACTTATCCAATAGACGGCTTTTATGTCACCGAATTGGAGCTAGATTTTAAGCTGGTGCGAGATTTGTATATGCAGTCAGAAAACCCAGTGCACTCTAGCACCTTGGTGGTTGAGCCAGTAAAAAACTTTTAATCCATTCGATCTTTGATGAATATGGCTAGTTTTATTAAAAGTAGACAATGTTTTGTTAATAGAACTTGTCTGCTTACTTTGAGATTTTCACGTTACCGGCGTTTTAGTTGCAGGTGTACTTTGTATCTTAGCTGCTCATTTCTAATATGGTTTTCTCTTCCTTTATGGGGTTACTGACATAAAAAAGCGCCAGTCGGCGCTTTTAAATTAACGTAGGTTAGTTCAAATTAAAATGTTAGAACTTAATCACTATTTTACCTTTTTGTACTTCAATGGCTTTAGTCATCGAAGCCATTAGTGCTTGATTGGAGTCATTGGTGTCGAGCACATAGACGGGTTGTGATTCCAAAAACGTTCGCAAAAATATCATTAATTGTGGCGTAATCGGTTTAAGCATCTGTTCAATATCTGCAGGCTCAGATTTAACGCTAACCAAGTCGAGCTTCTTTAGAAAGATGCTTTTACTTTCTACGTCATACCATGGCTCTGCTTCAAAAGTGATTTCCATATCTGCTGAGATTGACTTAAAGGGATTTTTTACCCCCATCTCAGTTAATGCAGTAACAGAAATAGTATTTGGTTTATGACCTAATTCTACTTCCATATCATTGAGCTTAAGTTGTAATCCGAAGATTTGATTACCTTGAGAGACCTCATAATGCATTTCATTATTAAGATAATCTTCTACTTCCGACTCAGTGATACTGTACTGACTAGCACAGCCAGTCAGTAACAACATGCAACAGATTAGTATTGTTTTGAACAATGTCATTATCCTGTGTTTCTCATTCCTGCTGCTACACCTGCAATGGTGAGCATTAGTGCTAACTCCACTTGCTTTGAAGCTTGTTCTTCATTACGAGTACGGCTTAGCAGTTCTGCTTGTAAAAAGTTTAGCGGGTCAATGTAAGGGTTACGAAGCTTAACTGACTCTCTATTCCACGGAGTATGAGACATTAACTCTTCTGATTCCGTTAAAGATAATACTGCTTCAGTACCTAATTGTAGACTCGTACGGAGCTTTTTACCTAAATGATGTAAATCTTCTGGGACCAGTGTGCTTTCATAGTATCGCGCTAGATTAGGCTCTGCTTTCATATAAACCATTTCTAGCATTGATATGCGGGTTTCAAAGAATGGCCATTGCTGTTCCATTTCTTTTAAAAGCTCAGTTTCACCACGCTCATTTGCCGCAGTTAATGCCTCGCCCGAGCCAAGCCAAGCAGGTAACATCAATCGGTTTTGTGACCATGCGAATATCCAAGGAATAGCGCGAAGGCTTTCAATGCCGCCATCAACTCTTCTTTTAGCTGGTCGGCTACCAAGAGGCAATTTACCTAGCTCCACTTCTGGGGTTGCAGCTCTGAAATAAGCCACAAAATCAGGCTCCTCACGAACGATTCCGCGATAAGCTTTAACTGAGTCATCCGCAATACGCTGCATGCAATCACGCCATTCTTGTTTTGGCTCTGGAGGAGGTAATAAAGTCGCCTCCATTACAGCTGATGTGTAAAGCGCTAAACTTTGTACGGCAACTTTAGGTAAGCCGAATTTAAAGCGGATCATCTCACCTTGTTCAGTAACTCGGATACGACCGTCAACTGAGCCCGGAGGTTGAGACAAAATTGCTTTGTGAGCTGGCCCACCGCCACGACCAATAGAGCCACCGCGACCATGGAAAAGCATTAGTTTAACGTCAGCTTTTTTACACACAGCGACGAGTTGTTCCTGAGCATGGTATTGCGCCCAAGCTGCTGCCATGACACCAGCATCTTTCGCTGAGTCTGAATAACCAATCATTACTTCTTGCATGCCTTTGGTGTAACCACGGTACCAATCAATATCGAGTAATTGTGTCATACAGTCAGCGGCAGTGTTTAAATCGCTTAATGTTTCAAACAATGGCACCACACGCATTGGATGCTGGCAGCCTGTTTCTTTTAAAAGCAATAATACGGCGAGCACATCAGAAGGTTTACTCGCCATTGAGATAACGTACGAGCCCAGTGCCGTAGCTGGTTGAGTTGCGACTAGCTGACACGTTTTAATGACTTCTTGAACGTCGGCAGAAGGCTGCCAAGCAGAAGGGATCAATGGGCGACGACTGGTGAGCTCTCTGAGCAAGAAGGCTTGTTTTTCATTTTCGTCCCAATGATCGTAATCACCCATGCCTAAGTAGCGAGTTAGCTCAGCGATGACATCGCTATGACGCTCGGCATCTTGGCGAATATCTAGTCGCAGCATATGAATGCCAAAACAGGCTAAACGGCGCAACATATCGAGTAATAAGCCATTGGCTATTAAACGCATGCCTGACTCTGACAAACTGCGATAAAGCAATTCAAGTGGCTGTTTTAAATCATCTAGTTCCCATACCAAATCATTATAGTTTACGTCGACTTGATGGCCTTCAAGGCGCGCATTTAGGTAGTCAATCGTGTTACGGAGTTTATGACGTAGGTGCCTTAATACATCGCGGTATGGCTCTTTACTGTTTGGAACGAGTGCCATTAACTCAGCGTTGGCATCTTCCATGGAGAGTTCATTAACCAATGAAACTACATCCTTTAAATATAATCTTGCCGCTGCATGGCGGTTCCGTAAAAGGACTTCCTCAGTCACGACGGAGGTGACAAATGGGTTACCATCTCTATCGCCACCCATCCAACTTGAGAATCTAACAGGGCAAATATCTGCTGGAATTTGTTGACCTGTTTTAGCTTGTACGTGATCATTTAATTGGCGTAAAAAGTCAGGTACTGCCTGCCATAGAGAAGCTTCAATAGTGCTTAACCCCCAGCGAGCTTCATCGACAGGTGTTGGTCGCTCATTACGAATTTCATTGGTATGCCAAATTTGGGCAATCAATTGACGTAATCTTAAATGAGATTGATTTCTTTCTCGCTCTGTTAATTGCTTATTTTCTTGCTCAGTTAGGCAATCGACAACGGCCGAATACTTTTGAATTAATGTTCGGCGGGAGATTTCTGTTGGATGCGCGGTTAACACCAAATCAATATCAAGTGTCTTTAAGCAATTGATAACATCTTGTTCATTGGCATTACTATTAAGCATTCTTCCTAGTAACTGCTCTACTGGGTCGGGCACACAAACTAGCTCATCACAGTTACGGCTTATGGTGTGAAATTGTTCTGCAATATTGGCTAGATTTAAGAATTGGTTAAAGGCTTTCGCAAAAGGAACCAGTTCTTCGTCTGGTAAGGAATTCAATAAAGTGAGCATTTGCTGTCTTGAGTCAGCGTCGCCTTGGCGAGACTCTTTTGCAAGAATACGGATTTGCTCTACTTTTTCGAGAAATGCTTCGCCAAGGTGATCACGCATCGTGTCACCCAGAATCTGCCCTAAGCTACTCACATTCGAACGCAAAGAAGCGTACATGTCGGCGGTTTGCTCTGCCATAATTACTCCATAAGTTAACTTAATTAGCCGTTACAATATCAGACTTTAGCTAGCACAATAGCGAGGTGCGAGGGTATCGGTCAATGGCTTCTTCTATTAATTAAAATACATAATCGATTAACGCTGATGTTCATCACAACTATTTAATACAAGCCTGATAAATAAGCTTTTTCATTAACTCAACAGTTGGCGTTAAATACTCTAAGCCAATGTATTCATCTGGCTGGTGGGCTTGATTAATACTGCCTGGTCCCATCACCAAAGTTTGACAGCCAAGCTGTTTAATATAGGGTGCTTCGGTGGCATAATTGACGACTTCAGCTTGAGTGTTAGATATTTCAGCGACTAACTCTGTCCAGTAGCTATCAACTTTGCCAGCGAATGACTCAGAACCAGGATATAAAGTCGATATTTCGATACTGCCTGGATACTGCTTATTAATTTCAGATAAATAGTTAATCACCATTAATTCTAAATCGGCTAATTCCATCCCAGGAAGAGGGCGAATATCTAAGTGTAAATCACAGCAACCACATATACGGTTGGCGGCATCACCACCATGTATATGACCAAAATTCATGGTTGGATAAGGCACACTAAAAGCATCTTCGCGATAATTCTCACTTAAATGCTGTTTAAGCTTCATTAGTTGGCCAACCACTTGATGCATGATTTCGATGGCGTTTAAACCACGAGCAGGATCAGAAGAATGGCCGCTGCGGCCAATCACTCGGATCCCCTGAGCTAAATGCCCTTTATGCATATATACCGGTTTTAAACTGGTGGGCTCTCCAATGATGGCGTAGTCAGGCGCAATACTTTTAGCATCCGCAAATGCTTTAGCACCATTCATCGTTGTTTCTTCATCGGCACTTGCAAAAATATGTAGCGGACGTTTTAACTCATGCAAAGGTATGCTTTTGAGTGCTTCCATAATGAGTGCAAAAAAACCTTTCATATCGCAGGTACCTAACCCATACCAGCGATTATCTTTTTCGGTTAGCTCAAATGGGCTTTGACTCCAGCGGCCTTCATCGAAAGGTACTGTATCAGTGTGTCCAGCCAGCAATAACCCACCTTTACCTGAACCAATGGTCGCGACCAAATTTTGCTTACCACGACTGTCAGCAACAGTATGTACCGTGCAGTCAAAACCCATCTCTGAAAACCAAGATTGCAGAAGTTCAATAACTGCATGGTTACTCATATCCTGTTCTGCTTCTAATGCACTAATAGATGGTAGTGCAATCAGCTGTTTAAAAGCATCTTTTAGTTCTGGCAATGAATTCATAGGAACCTTTTTAGCTATCGCAATAAAATATGTATTCATTATTATTGCATAAGTAATAATTTGTGTTAGTCTAGCAAACAGCTAAGGTATTCACCATAACTTGATAACGATTTAAGAATTATAGATATGTATTTAATTGCGATTCAACTCACTGTAACAGATCCCAAGGTAAACTATCTTCGACGATAGTTTTATTCTCGAGCGCCCTGCTCACGTATTGATTCATCTTCAACATTTTACTTACTTAAAGACGGCAAAATAATGAAAAATATCGCAATTATTGGTGCAAGTGGTTATACCGGCGCACAAATCACCGCTCTTATTGATGCTGACGCGTCATTATCAATTCAAGGCT
Organism: Shewanella sp. 10N.7; assembly: GCF_020806285.1. Classification (NCBI taxonomy): domain Bacteria; kingdom Pseudomonadati; phylum Pseudomonadota; class Gammaproteobacteria; order Alteromonadales; family Shewanellaceae; genus Shewanella; species Shewanella sp. 10N.7. The sequence goes on along the minus strand of NZ_JAJGZS010000023.1, from coordinate 75,825 downwards.
TGTACGTGTCAGAGAACAGTCTTGATAAAGGTCGTTTACTTGCGGACTTGTATCCGACTTATCAACATATTCAAATTCCTTTGTCTCCATTATCTGCTGCTGAAAAACAGACCATTGTCGAGCAAGCTGATGCTGTGGTACTTGCCACTGAACATTCTGTTAGCTTAGAACTTGCTGCTTTCTTTTATCAACAGGGCTTAGCGGTATTTGATTTAAGTGGTGCGTATCGTTTTGCTGATGTTGAGCAGTACCCTAAATGGTATGGCTTTGAGCACACACAAGCTGCTGTACTCGCTGATGCGGTTTACGGTTTAGCTGAATGGAATCATGAACAAATTGCACAAAGTAAAATGATTGCGGTTCCTGGTTGTTATCCAACAGCATCATTAACGGCGCTTAAACCTTTAAAACCAATGTTAACTGACGCATATCCAGTGATTAATGCCGTCAGTGGTGTGACTGGCGCGGGCAGAAAAGCACAGTTGCATACCAGTTTTTGTGAGGTGAGCTTAACGCCATATGGCGTTTTAGGTCATAGGCATCAACCTGAAATTGCCACGCAATTAGGGCAAGAAGTTATTTTTACGCCGCATTTAGGTAATTTTAAACGTGGGATTTTAGCTACGATTACTGTGCAATTAGCCAAAGGGACAACCGAAGCTGATATTGCTACAGCATATCAAATCTATGACGATTGCCCGTTAGTCAGTGTGAAGCATAATCAATTTCCTAAAGTTGATGATGTCGTTAACACACCCAATTGTATCGTCGGTTGGAAATATGATCCGCAAAGCAATTACCTTGTGGTTGCCAGTGCAATCGATAACTTAATGAAAGGTGCTGCTAGCCAAGGCTTACAGTGCATTAAAATTCACTTTGGTCTTTAACAGGAAGTAACAATATGTCAAATAACAAGCCTGTTATTGTGCTTAAAGTGGGCGGCGCATTATTACAATCAGCTTCAGGCATGGCAGAGTTAATGTCTGTTGTCGCAGAAATGATGTCACAGAAGCAAAAGGTTATTTTTGTTCATGGTGGTGGTTGCTTGGTGGATGAGCAATTAACTGCAAACGGAAAAGAAACGATTAAGCTTGATGGCTTACGGGTAACACCTGCCGATCAAATCCCAATTGTTGTTGGTGCACTAGCTGGAACAGCTAACAAGTTATTACAAGCTGCAGCCATTGAGGCTGGCATTGTTTCAGTGGGTATGAGTCTAGCGGACGGTAATACTGTTCATGCATCAATAAAAAATGAAAACCTAGGCTTAGTAGGTGAAGTCTCTCCGAACGACCCTAGTTATTTAAATTATTTACTATCACAGGGCTGGCTGCCTATTTGTAGCTCGATTGCTGTCTCTTCGCAAGGTGAAATGCTCAATGTCAATGCAGATCAAGCTGCGACAGCACTTGCCAAATTAGTTGAAGGTCAATTAGTGCTGTTATCTGATGTTCCAGGTGTATTAGATGGCAATAAAGAGTTAATTACTGAGCTAAATCAACAACAGATTTCAGATTTAGTTCAGCAAGGCGTGATAGAAAAAGGAATGAAGGTCAAAGTAGAAGCGGCATTAGAAGTTGCTCAGTGGATGGGTAAACCAGTGCAAGTTGCATCTTGGAAACAACCTCAACAATTAATTGCCTTAACGAACGGTCAGTCCGTTGGCACCCAAATTAAGCCATAGGAGTACAACACTCATGGAACATTTACTATCAATAAAAGATCTGTCGCAAACAGAACTGCTCGATTTATTAGCGTTAGCGAAAAAAATTAAAGCTAATCCAGCAGATTACAACCAAGCATTAGCAGGCAAAAGTGTCGTAATGCTGTTTGAAAAACCTTCGCTGCGAACCCGCGTTAGCTTTGACATTGGTATTAATAAACTCGGTGGCCATGCTGTTTATCTTGATCAGCAAAATGGCGCATTAGGTAAACGTGAGCCTGTTTCAGATTTTTCGACTAATATTTCTTGTTGGGCAGACGCGATAGTCGCGAGAACCTTTTCGCATACTACCATTGCGGGCTTAGCCGAACATGCTTCTGTCCCTGTTATTAATGCCTTATGTAACTTATACCACCCGTGCCAAGGTCTAGCTGACTTCCTAACATTGTCTGAAAAATTTGATGATGTCAGTAAAGTGAAATTAGCTTACTTAGGTGATGGTAATAATGTCACTCACTCTTTGATGTATGGCGCAGCGATTTTGGGCGCGACGATGACAGTCGTGTGTCCTCCAGGGCATTTCCCTGATGGCCAAGTAGTTTGTGAAGTTCAAGCATTAGCGGCTAAACATGGCGGTCAGCTTATTTTGACCTCAGACGTTAATGAAATGGGGCCGCAAGATGCTATTTATACTGATACTTGGATCTCTATGGGTGATGACACTTCAATGGCAGAAATTGAAGCTAAATTTAAACCATACCAAGTAAACATTGAGCTGATGACAAAAGTGGGCGCTAACTTCTTTATGCATTGTTTACCAGCATACAGAGAAGTAGAAGCAACTGCGGAAGTGGTTGATGGTGAAGGCTCACTCATTCTGCAACAAGCTGAAAATAGAATGCATGCGCAAAATGCAGTGCTAGTGACCTTGTTGGGTTAATTGAAAATTTCGTTGGTTGGCTAAAAGCGAACCTACTTTACACAGTTTATGTTAGGAAAAATTAAAGATGTCTATTGAAACACAAACCAGTATTAAGAAAGTTGTATTAGCGTATTCAGGTGGTTTAGATACCTCAGCGATTATCCCATGGTTGAAGGAGACCTACGATAACTGCGAAATTATCGCATTTTGTGCTGATGTCGGTCAGGGGGCAGAAGAGCTTGAAGGTTTGCATGAAAAAGCTATCGAGTCTGGTGCTTCTGAATGTTATATCGTCGACTTAAAAGAAGAGCTGGTGGCTGATTACATCTACCCAACGATTGCAACGGGCGCAATTTACGAAGGGACTTATTTACTAGGAACGTCGATGGCGCGTCCTATTATTGCTAAAGCACAAGTCGAAGTGGCTCGTAAAGTGGGTGCTGATGCAGTTTGTCATGGTTGCACTGGTAAAGGTAATGACCAAGTGCGTTTTGAAGGTTGTTTTGCTGCGCTTGCTCCAGATTTAAAAGTCATTGCCCCTTGGCGTGAGTGGTCAATGGTGAGCCGTGAAGATTTATTGGATTACTTAGCTGAAAGAAATATTGAAACCACAGCTTCGGCGACCAAAATCTATAGTCGTGATGCTAATGCTTGGCATATTTCGCATGAAGGTGGCGAGTTAGAAGACCCATGGAACGAGCCAAGCAAAGAAGTGTGGACCATGACGGTTGCACCTGAAGATGCACCTAATACACCTGAATACGTTGCATTGAACATTGAAAATGGCCGTGTGACTCATGTTGACGGTGTGGCTTTATCTCCATACGCAGCATTAATGCAGTTAAACGAACTTGCTGCCGCGCATGGTGTAGGCCGTATCGACATTACTGAGAACCGTTTGGTTGGCATGAAGTCTCGTGGTTGTTATGAAACGCCAGGCGGCACTGTTATGTTTGCTGGCCTTCGTGCCATTGAAGAGTTAGTACTTGATAAAACAAGTCGTGAGTGGCGTGAACAGGTTGGCGCTCAAATGGCTCATTTGGTCTATGACGGTCGTTGGTTTACACCGCTGTGTAATTCATTGATTGCTGCGTCAGAAGCATTAGCTGGGCTGGTTAACGGTGAAGTTGTGGTTAAGCTTTACAAAGGTCAAGCAAGTGTTGTTAAAAAGCGTTCTCCAAATAGCTTATATTCAGAAGAGTTTGCGACGTTTGGTGACGATAATGTTTACGACCAAAAAGATGCTGAAGGCTTTATTCGCCTTTATTCTTTATCAAGCCGTATCAGAGCACTTAACAGCAAATAAGCTCAACTGTTAAGAGTAAACAAACGGGGCTGATATAAGCCCCGTTTTTGTCAGATTAATGTAATTGAATTAAAGAATTTAGAGAGGGTATCGACATGGCGTTATGGGGCGGAAGATTCAGTCAAGAAAGCAGCGCATTATTTAAGTTATTTAATGACTCACTGCCAGTAGATTATCGTTTAATTGAAGAAGATATTGTCGGCTCGATTGCTTGGGCTACGGCGATTACTTCAGTGGGTATTTTAACCCAACAAGAATGTGAGCAATTACATGCAGCATTAAACGAGCTACTTGCAGAAGTTGCTGATAAGCCAGAAGCCATTATTGCGTCTGGTGCTGAAGATATTCATAGTTTTGTGGAACAATCTTTGATTGCTAAAGTGGGCGATTTAGGTAAAAAACTGCACACAGGACGCTCTCGTAATGACCAAGTGGCGACAGATTTAAAACTATGGTGTAGAAAAGAGGGTGAGCAATCACTTGCGCTGCTGCAAAAGCTTAGAGGTGCATTAATTGACCTTGCTGCACGTGAAATAGATGCTGTTATGCCAGGTTACACCCATTTACAAAGAGCTCAGCCAGTATTATTTGGTCACTGGTGTTTGGCTTATGTCGAAATGTTTGAACGTGATATTAGTCGTTTAGAAGATGCATTAAAGCGTGCTGACACGTGTCCTTTAGGTTCAGGCGCATTAGCTGGTACAGCTTATCCAATGGATAGACATGCCATTGCTGAATCTCTCGGGTTTGAGGCGCCAACATTAAATAGCCTTGATACCGTATCAGATCGCGACCATGTGATTGAGTTATGCAGTGATGCATCTATCAGCATGATGCACTTAAGCCGTATGGCTGAAGATTTAATTTTCTTTAACAGCGGTGAAGCGGGCTTCATTGATTTAGATGATGAAGTGACATCTGGTTCATCATTAATGCCACAAAAGAAAAACCCTGATGCACTTGAGCTTATTAGAGGTAAAACTGGCCGTGTTTATGGCAGCTTAATGGGCATTTTAACCACCATGAAAGCATTACCTTTGGCTTATAACAAAGACATGCAGGAAGATAAAGAAGGCTTATTCGATGTGATGGATAGCTGGTCTATCTGTCTTGAGATGGCTGCACTTGTGTTAAGCGGCCTACAAGTTAATCGTGAAAGAACCTTAGCTGCAGCGCAACAGGGTTACGCTAACTCTACAGAATTAGCTGATTATCTTGTTGCTAAAGGAATGCCATTCAGAGAAGCGCATCATGTAGTGGGCGAGGTGGTAGTGGTTGCTATTGGTAAGCAAACACCGTTAGAAGAATTACCACTTGCTGAATTAAAGCAATTTAGCGACGTCATTGAAGATGATGTATATGCCTGTTTAACTATTGAATCTTGTTTGGAAAAACGTGAAGCGCTAGGTGGTACATCTATTCTTCAAGTGAAACAAGCATTGGCAGTTAAACAAGGTAAGTAATCACCAGCGTTAGCTGAATGGTAACGCTTAACATTATAAAAATTAAAAAAGCCCTGAGTTAATCATTAACTCAGGGCTTTTTGTTATGTCAGATTAACTTTTAGAATAAAGCGATTACTGAAATAAATCATCTGTTGGGTTTTCGATGAAAATATTTTCATCTATTATCTCTTCTTTTGCGTATTCTCTTGGCTCAGTGCCCTCAACAAAATACTCGAAAGAGGTGGTATGATCCGTCTTACGGGTCAGTAGACCCGTTGCCAAATCGATACGTGCAGAGATAATGCCCTTAGGCGGAATCGTTGTCTTTTCCTCAGTGCCTTTGAGCGCCTGATTCATAAAGTCATTCCAACCCGGCCCTGCGGTTTTCGCACCCGCTTCAGCACCTGATATTTGGTTCTCTGGCCCATCAGCAACCCAACTTGTGCGACCGAGTCTGCGGCTATGATCATCAAATCCAACCCAGAACGTAGAAGTTAATGTTGGATTAAATCCACTAAACCAAGTGTCACGAGATTCATTGGTTGTGCCAGTTTTACCCGCAATATCACGGCGCTTTATCAAGCGTGATGCACGCCATGCGGTACCATTCCAACCTGTGCCTTTACTCCAGTCGCCACCACCCCAAATTACACTTTTAAGAGCTTCAGTCACCAAGAACGCAGTTTGCTCAGTAATTATTCTTGGGGCAAAGCGGCTATTTTCATCACCACACTGCAATAATGCGTTGTTGCTAGTTTCAGTCTCAATGTTCTCCTCAAGTTCAGCGCCTTGAGAGCGTGCAAATTCAGCCGCCATAGCCGCAAAAGGATCATTCTCATCACTTGCTACTTCAGCCATTTCATCAAGGACAGCTGGCGTGCAAGCTAATAGTGGATTGGCTTTTTCGATGACATTATCAAATGAATCGGTTACTTGTGTAATGAAATATGGCTCAACTAAGTAGCCGCCATTAGTAAATACATTGAATGCAGTAACCACTTGCAAAGGTGTAACCGAAGGTGAACCTAGTGCGACAGATTCATTACGAGGTAAGTCGTCAGGATCAAAACCAAACTCAACTAACTTGGCTATGGTGTTATCTAAACCAATATGTCTCATTGTACGTACAGACATGACATTAACTGACTGGGCCAGACCTACACGTAAACGAGTTGGGCCGCCATAAATATCCGGCGAGTTTTTAGGACGCCAAGCTGTACCTTGTCGAGTATCTGGTTTATTGATTGGCGCATTATTAATTAATGTTGCCAAAGTATAGTCGTCTTCAAGTGCAGCAGAGTATATGAAAGGTTTAATATTAGAACCTAACTGACGTTTGGCTTGAGTGACACGGTTATACTGACTTTGGGTAAAGCTAAAACCGCCGACAAGAGTTTTAATCGCACCATCGCTAGGTTCAAGTGAAACTGTGGCACTAGAGACTTGAGGAATTTGAGAGAGTTGCCAATATTCGCCATTATTTCTAATCCACACTTTTTGACCAACAGCTAAAATATCTTCCGCTTTCTTTGGTGGTTTTCCTTGGCGTCTATCTGATATAAATTTACGAGCCCACTTTAAGCCATTCCATTCCAACAGAATTTCTTCGCCTGCGGCATTCAATACCGTTGCTTGTTGCTCATTTATCGCAATAACAGCAGCCGGCATAATGCCTTGCATAGGGCGCGTTTTCTTCAAATTAGCGATAATATCGCTGGTGGCCATACTTTCAACTGTAGGTTCAGAAGGCCATAATTCGGCGATAGGCCCTCGGTAACCGTGACGCTGATCGTAAGCAAATACATTATCTCGTAATGCACTTTGGGCTTTTAATTGTAAATCAGAAGATATGGTGGTGTAGACGTTATAGCCATTGGTATAGGCTTCTTCTTCACCGTATTGACTTACCATATACTCACGAGCCATTTCAGAAATATAGGGTGCATATAAATCAATTTCAGCACCGTGATATTTTGCTGTGATCGGTGAATTAATGGCTTCTTGATATTGCGACTCAGTGATATTGCGTTTTTCAAGCATTCTACTGAGTACCCAATTACGACGTGTTTTAGCACGCTCTGGGTTACGTATTGGATTGGCTGCAGAAGGCGCTTGGGGTAAGCCTGCAATCATTGCCATTTCAGGTAATGTCAGTTGAGTTAAATCTTTACCGTAATAAACTTGAGCAGCAGCACCGACACCATATGCGCGGTTACCTAAGAATGAACGATTCAAATAGAGTGTTAAGATTTCTTCTTTAGTAAGTGCTTTTTCAATTTTTAATGCTAAGAAAATTTCTTTGGTTTTTCGAATATAGGTTTTTTCGCGTGATAAAAAGAACCCTCGGGCTACCTGTTGAGTAATCGTACTCGCACCTTGGCTTTTTTTACCCGTGGTAATTAAAATGACCGCAGCACGAACAATACCGATAGGATCGATGCCTTTATGTTCAAAAAAGCGAGCATCTTCGGTATCCAAAACAGCATTTATTAATTGCTCAGGTACATCCTGATATTCAATTGGGATTCTTCTTTTTTCACCAAACTGAGAAATAAGTAGCCCGTCACTGCTGTATATTCTTAATGGTGTCTGTAATTTTACCGTTTTGAGTGTATTTACATCCGGTAATTCAGGCAAAAGATAATAATAAGCTGCGACAATAGTGCCGACGCCTAATAAAGTTAAGCTAAATATAGCAATAAGTATTCGTTTTAACCACTTCACCGAAATATTCCAAAAATCATAAATATGCTCGCTAGTATATAAGCGGGAGGGTTTTTGGTGAAGTAAAAACATGAAAACAAAAAAAAACAAGTTGTAAAATTTAGAAACATTTAATACAAATACTTATAACGAGTTGATTTTGTGCTAATCTATTTTAAAATATAAAAAAATAAATGCGATGACGGAATATGCTTTCTAAATTTTGGAAGCGTCAGGCTCCGCAAATGGTTGGAATCGATATTGGTTCTCATGAAGTAAAAGCCATTTTGCTTAGCAAGACCGCTGATGGATATAAAATTCTAAACTATATATCTGCTCCTTTGAGAAAAGGTGCAGTTGTCGATCATGAGATCCGTGATGCTGAAGCGGTAATTGAATCATTAAGGCATATAAGGCGTGGACTGCCAAAAGGAATTAAGTCTGCTGCTGTTGCGGTCTCTGGCTCTGCTGTAATGACGAAAGTGATTTACATGGACGCTTCATTAAATGAAGAAGAAATGGAAGCACAGATTGAAATTGAAGCAGATAACCTTATCCCATATTCACTCGATGAAGTGAGTATCGATTTTGAAACACTCAATGCCAACACAACTGACCCGACGAAAGTTGATGTGCTATTAAGTGCTTGTCGTACCGATAATATTGATTCCAGAATGGATTCTTTGGATGCAATTGAACTTGATACTAAGGTTGTCGATGTTGAAGCTTATGCTTTAGGTCGGTCATCTGAGTTGATTCTTGCTCAACTACCTGAAGGTGCTAACGAAAAATCTGTGGTTTTGGTGGATATTGGTGCCAATATGACTACCTTTGCAGTGGTTGAGCATGGCGAAACAACTTTTATTCGCGAGCAAGCATTTGGTGGTGAACTATTTACCCAATCAATTCTATCGTTTTACGGCATGTCTTATGATGAAGCTGAAAATGCCAAAATAACCGGTGAGTTACCACGCAATTATATGTTTGAGGTGTTATCACCTTTCCAAACACAGTTATTGCAGCAAATTAAACGAACGCTTCAAATTTATTGTACAGCCAGTGGTAAAGATAAAGTTGATTATATTGTCTTAAGTGGCGGAACGGCAAAACTTGAAGGCATGACAGCATTATTAACTAATGAATTAGGGGTGCATTCAATTGTTGCAGACCCATTCCAAGGTTGTTTACATGCTGATGTTGATATTAAAAACCAGCTAGAGCCTAGTATTAGTAAATATATGGTTGCCTGTGGTTTAGCGCTTAGGAGTTACGCTCAATGGCGAACATAAACTTACTTCCATGGCGTGAAGAGGCCAGAGAAAAACAAAAACGAGATTATATAGGTATATTAGCGTTAGTTTTCTTAGTGACGTGTTTAATTGTATTTTTAGCATTAAGCTTTATTGAGGTTGTGACTGATGATCAACGTCAACGAAATGCATACCTTCAGACTGAAATATCTTTTCTTGATAGCCAAATCGCAGAAATAAGAAAAATTACTGCACGCAAGAAAGATATTGAAAGACGTACTAAGATTATATTAAACCTACAGCAATCTCGTAATTTGCCGACACATGTTTTAGATGAACTCGTGCGTATCGTTCCACCAGGAATATATCTTTCAAGTATTGAAAAGAAAGGTAGCTTACTTTGGATTGAAGGTCGCAGTGAATCAAATAACAACGTTGCGAATATGATGAGAAAAGTCAAAACATCGCAATATTTAAATGATCCAAGCATGCAGTCGATCATTAGTCAAAACGAAAATTTAAGACAATTACAGAAGTTCAGATTAAGAGTGACCATTTTTGATGACACTCTACCAATGGATTCAACTGAAGGAGGTCGAAAATGAATCTCGACTTAGAGCAGTTTAATGATATTGATTTTGAAAACATTGGTGGTTGGCCTACTTTAGTCAAAGTTGTTTTTGCCGTTTTTCTTTCATTGACAGTGATGGGAGCGAGTTATTACTTGTTCGTATCTGATGCATTAGATGTACTCGATACAGAAGAAAGAAAAGAAATTACCTTAAGGGAAGACTTTCAAAGTAAATATCGTCTAGCTGCAAATTTGAAATTATATCGTGAGCAGTTAGTGGTAATGGAAGCGCAATTTGCAGAATTGCTAAAAATGCTACCTTCTGAAAATGAAATGCCAGGCCTATTGGATGACACCACCTTTGTTGCGACCGATGCAGGTTTACGTATTAACAGTCTGGATTGGGATACTGAAATCGAACGCGACTTCTATTTGGAGTTCCCAATTAAGCTGGCCGTAGTCGGTGATTATCACCAACTAGGTAATATGGTCAGCGGTGTAGCAAAATTACCTCGTATCGTTAGCTTGCATGACTTTGTTATCAAGCGTGATGAAAGTGGAAGTTTATCGATGGATATTCTCGCGAAAACCTATCGATTTAAAGAAGGTGCACAATTACCAGCAGATCAAAATAAGGGGAAGAAATAATGAAATTCTTGCCTTTGATATTGGTGGTATTGATGTTAACTGGCTGTATTGGTGATCGCAGTGATTTAGAGTTGTTTGTGACAACAACTAAAGCGCAGCATATTGCTCGTATTCCTCCGTTAAAAGAAACACCTAAGTTTGAACACTTTGCCTATCAAGCAGAGTTAATGCGCAGTCCTTTTGTACCACCTTCACGAGAGCTTACCGAAGAAGTGGTGGATACCAGTAGAAATTGTCTACAACCTGATTTGAAACGCCGTAAGGGGCGCTTAGAAACATATGCGATAGACAATTTAAGAATGCGCGGTACGTTAAGTGAAGATGGCACGACTTGGGCTTTAGTAGAGTCATCTGATGCAAACGTATATCGCTTAGGGGTCGGTGAGTATCTTGGACTTTATCATGGGAAAATCGATAAAGTGACACCGCAATATATTGAAATTATAGAATTAATTCCTGATGGTTCTGGTTGCTGGGCTGAAAGAGCAAGTAACTTAGAATTAACAGGCAAATAATGTGCGAAGGATGAGGGAATAATGAAATCTTCTGCCGCGATGCAAACATCGACAAAAAAAGTCTCACTATTTAAAGCAGTATTAAGTGTTGTTTTAATGATGGGCGCACTTCCAAGTGCAATAGCCGCCAATAAGTTAATGGATGTAAAATACCATTCTGTTGTCGATCACCAATTAGAATTAGAACTTGTATTCGAGTCCGCGCTTGATAAACCTGAAGTTGATTTATCAGGATCACCAGCGCAAATCATTTTAAGTTTTGAAGACAGCATTTCAAACCTTGAAAAAGATGACATCACTATTGATAGAGTCGGTGTTGAAGGATTAAAAACAACTCAAGTCGATGGGTCTTTAAATGTTGTTGTCGATTTAACTGAAGTGAAACCGTATCAAGGAAAAGTGGTTGGCAATACCTACCGTTTAACTGTCAATGATACGGCTTCAGGCCCTGATAATGCTGATAACCCTTTTGTTAATGGCATTGATACTATTGATTTTCGCCGTAACAAAGCGGGTGGCGGAGACTTATTGGTACATTTGAACAATCGTTCGGTTGCAGCCAATGTTGCCCAAGTGGGTTCGAAGTTAGAAGTGAAGCTTTATAATACAGATATTAAAAACGAGCATCTGTATGTCATGGATGTACAAGACTTTAATACTCCAGTGACCAGTTTTGAAACTTTTAAAGATGATTTAACTTCTCGTATTATGGTTGATGTCGATGGCAACTACGATTACAACTACAAACAAGAAGGCAATGTTTTTAAAGTTAGTATTAATAAAGTTGAGCGCGCTGCAGTAGCTAAAGAAGATAAGAAATATAATGGCCGCTCTTTATCGCTGAACTTTCAAAATATTTCAGTGAGAACCGTTTTACAGATTATTGCTGATTATAATGATTTTAACTTAGTTACAAGTGACACAGTTGAGGGCAACATTACCCTTCGTTTAGATGATGTACCTTGGGATCAGGCGCTAGACTTAATTTTACAAACAAAAGGTCTGGATAAGCGTATTGAAGGTAATATCTTGATGGTTGCGCCAAGTGAAGAGTTGGCAACTCGAGAGAGACAAGACTTAGAAAACCTACAAGAAGTTAAAGAATTAGCTCCGCTTTATTCTGAGTACATTCAAGTTAACTATGCAAAAGCTACTGATATTGCAGAACTGATGAAGAGTGCTGATTCAAGCTTGCTATCAAATCGAGGCAGCGTTGCTGTTGATGAGCGAACTAACACATTATTAGTTAAGGATACTGCTGAGTCCTTAGAGACAATTCATCGTTTAGTTGAAGTTCTTGATATACCGATTAAACAAGTATTGATTGAAGCTCGTATGGTGACTGTTAAGGATAACGTTTCAGAAGATTTAGGAATTCGCTGGGGCATCACAGATCAACAAGGTGATAAAGGCACTTCAGGTTCACTTGAAGGCGCAAATGATATTGTATCAGGTGTTATTCCTGCATTGAGTGATCGCTTAAATGTGAATTTACCTTCTTCTGCGAACAATGCGGCGAGTATTGCATTTAGTGTTGCGAAACTGGCAGATGGCACAGTACTTGATTTAGAGCTAAGTGCTTTAGAGCAAGAAAACAAAGGCGAAATTATTGCTAGCCCGCGTATTACAACCTCAAACCAAAAAGCTGCCTACATAGAGCAAGGTGTTGAGATTCCATATGTTGAGTCTGCATCTAGTGGTGCCACGACGGTATCATTCAAAAAAGCAGTATTATCATTACGTGTAACACCACAAATAACACCAGATGATCGTGTTATTCTTGATTTAGAGATTACTCAAGATACTCGAGGAGAGACTGTATCAACTGGTACAGGTGAAGCTGTATCGATTGATACACAACGTATCGGAACACAGGTATTAGTTGATAATGGGGAAACGATTGTACTTGGTGGTATTTATCAGCAAAACCTAATTAGTCGTGTCAGTAAAGTCCCAGTTTTGGGTGACATACCTTTGGTTGGTTTCTTATTCAGGAATACGTCAGATACTAATGAGCGTCAAGAACTACTTATTTTTGTAACACCAAAAATTGTAACTGAAAAACTTTAAAATTAGTTTGATAAAAATACCAGCTTTTGCTGGTATTTTTTTTGTCTGAAATTTAGGTAGCTGATTAATTTCATTAGTAAAAGCTTAATCTTCTCATTCTGTGCTGTTGAGGGTTTTAACTTGCATGCTGGATTTATTTTGAAGAATCTGTGTTTAATTCATCAACATGACTTGCAACAATAGCCCTATAACTGAGATAATCCGTCGTCAAGTCTCATTAGAGCAAGGTTAAATTATAGGTCGGCTTGAGTTTAAGTCGATAAGGCATACATTTCATATAAGATTCAGACGTATATATAATGGCTGAAAAACGCAATATTTTTCTGGTAGGCCCAATGGGCGCAGGCAAAAGCACAATTGGTCGCCATTTGGCCCAAATGCTGCATTTAGATTTCCACGATTCAGATCACGAGATTGAGCAACGCACAGGTGCAGATATTGCCTGGGTGTTTGACGTAGAAGGCGAAGAAGGCTTTCGTGTACGTGAAGCTCAAGTCATCGCCGACCTGTCGGAAAAGCAGGGCATTGTCCTAGCTACTGGCGGCGGATCTGTACAAAGTAAAGACATTCGTAATCATTTGTCGGCTCGAGGTATTGTTGTATACCTAGAGACTACAATCGATAAGCAAGTGGCTCGTACTCAACGTGATAAACGTCGACCGTTACTACAGGTTGATGATCCACGCGAAGTGCTTGAAAATCTTGCTGATGTTCGTAATCCTTTATATGAAGAGATTGCAGACGTTATCGTTAAGACAGATGAGCAAAGTGCGAAAATAGTCGCAAATCAAATCATTGAGCAACTCGGTTTTTAGGTAGGTTTATGCAACAAGTTCAGGTTGAATTAGGTATAAGAAGTTATCCCATTTTTATTGGCCAGAATTTATTGCAGCAAAATACTTATCTCTCCGATTACCTTTCTGGTAAAAAAGCACTCATAGTCACCAATGACACTATAGCTCCGTTGTACTTAGAACAAGTCCAACAAGCTATGGTCAGTTGTGGTGAACTGGGTGTTGTTGTGCTTCCTGATGGTGAGAAATATAAAGATCTCACGCATTTGGATTTAATATTTTCTGCGTTATTAGAAAATAATTTTGCACGTGATTGTGTGATAGTTGCATTAGGTGGCGGTGTCGTTGGTGACATGGCTGGCTTTGCTGCATCTTGCTATCAGCGAGGTGTGGAGTTTATACAGCTCCCCACAACACTGCTGTCCCAAGTTGACTCATCTGTTGGCGGTAAAACCGCTGTGAATCATCCTTTGGGGAAAAATATGATTGGGGCTTTTTATCAACCTCAATCAGTACTAATTGACACCAATTGTTTATCAACTTTACCTGCAAAAGAGTTTGCTGCGGGAATGGCTGAAGTCATTAAGTACGGTATCATTTGGGATGCTGACTTTTTTCGCTGGCTAGAGCAAAATGTTGAGCCGCTTAAGACGCTTGATAAAGATGCGTTAACCTATGCCATTGCTAGATGTTGTCAAATTAAAGCGGATGTCGTTGCTGAAGATGAAACTGAACGTGGTGTTAGAGCGTTATTGAACCTCGGGCATACATTTGGTCATGCGATTGAAGCTGAAATGGGCTATGGCGTATGGTTGCATGGTGAAGCTGTAGCAACTGGCACGATTATGGCCGCTTTAACATCATTAAAGTTAGGCTTAATTCAGCAAACCGACTTTGATAGAGTCACTCGCATAATGCAAGCGTTTGACTTACCAATAACTTCGCCTGAAAATATGACGTTTGATAGTTATATCAAACACATGCGACGAGATAAAAAAGTGTTAGCGGGCCAAATTCGTTTGGTGTTACCGACTTCAATAGGCACTGCTGAAGTATTCTCTGATGTAAAAGAGTCACTGCTCGCAGAAGTCATCAGTCAAGTTTAAGTTGTAGCGCAGTTTAAACGTTAGTGTAAGTCTAATGGTGGGCTTGTGGATATCCAACAAACGCTTTTGTTACCTTCGCAAGAATCGTTAGTTCAGCGACTAGAGCATATCGCGAGTTATAGCGAGCAACTTGTGCTTGTTTCAGGGGTAAGAGGTTCAGGTAAAACAACCTTAGTGACAGCCCTCGCAAGTGAGCTTGATAACTATAATTCAGCATTAGTTATTTGTCCTATGCATGCTGAAAGTGCTGAAATTCGTCGAAAAATCCTCATTCAATTGATCTCATCGCCCATTTTCGATGACGCATTACCCTTGGCAGACACTTTGCTGAGGATCCAGTCGAGTTTAACTAAGCCGTTACACATTATTATTGACGATGCGCAATATATGCCGCGAGAGTTATGGGCAGAATGTTTAGTGCTAACGCAATTGAAATGTGCGGGTAAACCTATTTCAATTACTTTTACGATTGAGCCAGATTCTTTAACTGAACTCAATCTTGAGCTCACAGAGTCAATGCAATCATTGCTATTGAATGTAGAAGTGGAACCATTATCGCTTGCAGAACGTGAAGGGCTTTATCGGACATTATTAATTAGAAGTCATAAAACTCCCTTTATTCCTCGTGAAATAATACAAGCACAAATTGAAAAGCAACTTGGCACACCTGCAGAAGTTCTCGATTTACTGAAAAAAGCTTTGGAAGATAAGCCTGAAGAAATAAAGTCATGGCCCAAATACTTGCATTGGTTAGTCTCACTATTTGTATTTATGGCAATGGCAGGAATAGGCATTGCCATCTATTTAACTCATAGCGAACAACAAGCTGAAAATGAGCCAAAAATCGTATTTGCAGAGTATCAGCTACCAACGAGCCGTGCTCAATGGTTCATACATCATTATGGCCTGTCATTAGTATCTGCTGCTATTAAGATCCAGCCTGAAGAAATACCATCCAAGCAAGGCTTTAATTTAGTGGGTGATAAAGTTATTGAATCAATGCTTCCTATTAATCCCTCGCTGGATGATGAGGGGAGTGAGCCAGTTGACAAAATGGGTTTATCTTCACAAGAGGATAGCGCGAGCAATAATATGCATCTCTCAATGAGTGATGCTGACGTGGACAGTAACGTAAATCATGATGTTCAAGTTGCTGATGTTGATGAAGATATCACTATTGTTGAACGAGATAAGCTTGAAGTCAGTAGCATTGATGTGGCAATACAACAAGATTCAGCTTTATTAACTGACAGAGCAGGATATACCTTACAAATTGCCAGTGTGCGTGATGACAAATCGTTAGAAGCTATCGTGTCAAAACTAAGCCAGATACAGCAAAACGAACTGCAATTAGTACAAGCAAACTTCAAGCAGCGCCATATTGTCCTGTTTGGTCAATTTGATAGTGTTATAGAGGCTCAAAAACAATCTGACAATTTACAACAGGATCTGGGTTTGAGTGCACCATGGATAAGGAAGTGGAGCGATCTTAAGGGATATGAAATCAAATCGAATTAATCGCTTAAAAAGCCATTCGTTTCTATGATTCAAACAATGATTATTCTTATTAAAAAGAGTACAATCATCAGCTTTAATTTTGCTAGTAACTGGTATTCATGACTAAAAAGCATAGAGCCTTTCTTAAGTGGGCGGGTGGAAAATTTAAACTCGTTGACGAGCTAGCAAAACACTTGCCGCAAGGTAAGAGGTTAATAGAGCCCTTTGTTGGTGCAGGATCTGTATTTTTAAATACGGAATATGAAGAGTATCTGCTGTGCGATATTAATCATGACCTGATTAATCTTTATAATATTGTCAAAAATGAACCGGAAACCTACATTGCAGCAGCGAAAGCGATGTTTGTACCTGAAATGAATGACAAAGAACAATATTACCGCATTCGAACTGAGTTTAATCAAACCAAAGATCCCTTTAAGCGTTCAGTTTACTTTCTTTATATGAACCGACATGGTTTTAATGGCTTATGCCGCTATAACAGAAAAGGCGGTTTTAATGTTCCTTTTGGTTCTTATAAAAAACCGTATTTCCCAGAAGATGAACTTCGCTACTTTTCCATTAAAGCGCAAAAGGCAACATTTCACTGTGTGAGTTATGAACAAGCATTTGAGATGTCTACAGCAGGTGATGTGATTTATTGCGACCCACCATATGCGCCTTTATCAACAACTGCTAGCTTTACAACATACGTAGGGCCAGGCTTTAGTCTTGATGACCAAGCGCTTTTAGCGAGACAATCTCGTCATACAGCTCTTGAACGTGATATTCCTGTGTTGATCAGTAATCATGACATTCCACTTACTCGCGAGCTTTATCGCGGCGCAAAGTTAGCCTCGATTGCAGTGCAGCGTAATATCAGTCAAAAAGGCAGTTCGCGTAAGAAAGTCGATGAAATCATGGCGCTATATGATCATCACTATCAAGAAGTGATAGATTAATCTCGTTCAAGCTTTGAGAATAATGAATGGTCAACTTTGGCTTACTTTCTTTGGCTTATGGTCTTTAGCTTAATACTTGATTGACGATAAAGATTAACGACAAGATCATTAGTGCGGCTAAAGCGATTCCCATAAAGATAAAAGGCAGTGGCGAATTATTTTTCTGAAAATCACGCTGGCGATTATCTTCAGTTTGCACCCCAAAAAATGCGGCTACAGTGCTGGTAAATACTCGCCAAATAGACATTAAATAGTGTTTGGATTATTTGCAGGAATATCACTGATAGGTTTGCTTTTTTCGCTACCATGTAGGAGTTCGAGCAAGTCTAAAAAATGGAATTGACTTGAGCGGCTATTACCTGTCACCCAGCTTCCCCAGCTGACATTATCAGATTGAGTTGCACAACGGTTGTTAGGGTGGCTGCTCGGTAGACTTGAGTTGTAGGTTGCAGTGTCTGAACATGCGCAGTTTTCAGCTAGCAGTTGGTCGCGACTATCTGATGCTGCAAAGTATGCAACAAACATTAATGCACTAGCAGAAAAAATACTTAACACAGGCTTTAACGTCACCTTACCAGTTTGGTGGGTGTTCATTTTTCGCTGACTGCACATCATAAGGGCTATCCTTGTCTCATACTTTCAGAATCAATAAATAAACATGTCTCGAATAACGGTATACGATCCAACAAGATGTAGAGATCAGAAACTATATATTCATAAAAGACACAGTGACGTAAGTCGCATTATAGCAAATTTGTCTAGTTAATGAACATCCATTGAGTGTGATCTAGATCAATTTAATACTTACAGATTATTAATATTTACATTTATTTGACTTAGCAAAGTTTTATTACTGTTTGTGACTAGAGCGTTTTCTCTGCAGAGGGTAAAATAATGCCACTTTTAATCGCTTCGAGAAGACTATGCGTCCATTTCTGATTGCCCCATCTATTTTATCAGCCGATTTCGCCCGTTTAGGTGATGATGTTCAAGCCGTATTAGATGCAGGGGCTGACGTTGTTCACTTTGATGTTATGGATAACCATTATGTGCCTAACTTAACGATTGGGCCTATGGTTTGTCAGGCGCTACGTGATTTCGGCATAACTGCTGATATTGATGTGCATTTAATGGTGAAGCCAGTTGATCGTATTATTCCTGATTTTGCCAAAGCCGGCGCTTCTATCATCACTTTCCATCCTGAAGCATCAGAGCATGTAGACCGCAGTCTACAACTCATTAAAGAATCAGGTTGTAAAGCTGGTTTAGTATTTAACCCAGGTACACCACTGCATTATCTTGACCATGTCATGGACAAACTAGATGTCATCTTATTGATGTCAGTTAATCCAGGTTTTGGCGGACAATCATTTATTCCATCAACGCTAGATAAGCTTAAACAAGTTCGCGCCAAAATCGATGCGAGTGGTTTTGATATTCGTCTTGAAGTTGATGGCGGTGTTAAAGTTGATAATATTGCAGAAATCTCAGCTGCAGGTGCAGATATGTTTGTAGCAGGTTCGGCTATTTTCAATCAACCAGATTATAAAACTGTGGTTGATGAAATGCGCAGTGAACTGGCTAAAGTTGACGCGTAATTATGGCTGACTTCGCTAAAATTAAAGCCATCGCTTTTGATTTAGACGGCACGCTTATCGATAGCGTGCCAGATTTGGCTGCGGCAACGCAGGCCACATTGGCTGAGCTCAACCTTTCCACTTGTACTGAACAACAAGTTAGAAACTGGGTTGGCAATGGCGCTCGGGTATTAATGCTGCGTGCATTACATCATGCTTATACAGCAAGTGAGATACTATCGCCTTCTTTTGCAGAGTCTACATCAGTTTCTGAAGACGCGCTTGATGTTGCAATGCCTGTTTTTATGAAGCATTACCAGCTGCACTTGCAAAAGCATAGTCAGCTTTATGTGGGTGTATTAGAGACATTAAACACCCTTAAAGTTTCAGGTTACCCGCTAGCAATCGTGACTAATAAGCCTTATCGGTTTACCGTTCCGCTATTAACGGCGTTTGAAATAGATAAATTATTTAGTTTGGTTTTGGGAGGGGATTCGCTGGATAAAATGAAACCAGACCCTCTGCCATTAACGCATATTTTAAATGAATGGCAACTTGAACCCGAACAACTATTAATGGTTGGGGATTCAAAAAATGACATATTTGCGGCAAAAGCAGCCGGAGTAAGCTCAATAGGCTTGACCTATGGGTACAACTACGGTGAAGATATTGGGCTGAGCGGCCCAACTGCGGTATGCGAACAATTTAATCAGATTTTAGCCTTATTACCTTCAGTTAACACTAACGGCTAAAACAAAATGCTAGATCAATGGAGCAATAAAACAAATGACTGCAAAACCTATCGTGTTTAGTGGTGCTCAACCATCAGGTGAGCTAAGTATCGGAAACTACATGGGCGCGCTTCGTCAGTGGGTTAACATGCAAGATAGCCACGATTGTATTTATTGTGTAGTTGATTTACATGCAATTACTGTACGACAAGATCCTGAAAAACTGCGTGCAGCTTGTTATGACACGTTAGCAGTTTATCTTGCTTGTGGTATCGACCCTGACAAAAGTACTGTGTTCCTACAGTCACAAGTGCCGCAGCACACGCAATTAAGCTGGGCGTTAAATTGTTATACCCAAATGGGTGAACTGAACCGCATGACGCAGTTTAAAGACAAGTCGCAAAAACATGCCAATAACATCAATGTGGGTTTATTTGATTACCCTGTATTGATGGCAGCTGATATTTTGCTTTATCAAGCAAATGAAGTGCCTGTAGGCCAAGATCAGAAACAGCATTTAGAACTGACTCGTGATATCGCGACACGTTTTAATAATGCTTATGGTGATACGTTTGCAGTACCTGAGCCATTTATTCCAGAAACGGGCGCTAAGGTGATGTCACTGCAAGAGCCAACCAAAAAAATGTCTAAGTCAGATGATAACCGTAATAACGTTATTGGTTTACTTGATGATCCTAAAGCGGTTATGAAGAAAGTTAAAAAAGCGATGACAGACAGCGAAGAGCCACCTGTTGTTCGTTTCGATGTTGACGAAAAACCGGGTGTATCAAACTTATTGAGCCTAATGTCAGGTTGTAACGGTCAGTCAATTGAGTCTATTGAGAAAGACTTTGAAGGCAAAATGTATGGCCATTTAAAAGTGGCTACAGGTGAAGCAGTGGTTGAAATGCTTGAACCTCTGCAGGAGCGTTTCCGTCAGTTTAGAGCGGATGAAGAGTACCTTGATGCGGTATTTAAAGCTGGTGCTGAAAAAGCGCAAGCTCGTGCAGAAGAAACGATTAAAAAAGTGTACGAAAAAATCGGTATGATCGTTTAACGATTAACTAAGTATTTTAATTGTAAAAACAAGCCAGCATAAATGCTGGCTTTTTTGTTTTATAAACCCGACTGAGCCTGAGTCTTTAACCAATCAATAAAACAGGCTATGGCTGGTTCGCGTTTTCTGCGTTGTTTACAGCTAAAGTTGAAGTTAAAGCCCGTTAATAAATCGGG
This sequence comes from Shewanella sp. 10N.7, assembly GCF_020806285.1. Taxonomy (NCBI): domain Bacteria; kingdom Pseudomonadati; phylum Pseudomonadota; class Gammaproteobacteria; order Alteromonadales; family Shewanellaceae; genus Shewanella; species Shewanella sp. 10N.7. Next base: position 54,835 of record NZ_JAJGZS010000023.1, on the reverse strand, counting down.
TAAATCGAGGGCAATTAATCGCCCTGAGCGTATGTCATCTTTCACCATGAAGTCAGAAGCGAGTGCAATACCTTGGTGAACAATTGCCGCTTCAATGGCGAGCAAGACATGGCTGAAAATGTGTTGTTGCTGCTCAACGGATGGAGTTAAGTGGTTAACCTCGAACCAACGCTGCCAATCAATGCCTAATGCTCCTTCATCAACAGTAAGCAATACTGCACTCGCTAAGCAACTTTTTAACTCTTGGGTGGAATGAGCTGGGTTAATTAACCATTTAGCGATGTATTTAGGACTTGCTACAGCAATTAAGCATTCTTTATGTAAAGTGAAGTGACTGTAACCTTTATGGTTTGATTGACCCGAAATAAACATGTCAGCGACGCTATCGCTTAACTGTGGGTCTTCGGCAATCATATCTATACGTAGGTCGATTTGTGGTTGAAGCTGACGGAATTCACTTAATCTAGGTATGAGCCATTTTACCGCAAATGAACTATAGACAGCTAAACGTAAATGTTGGTTTTCATTGCCAACTATTTGCCGACTGATGTCATCTAATTGATTGAATGATATCTCTGCTTGTTCAAACAGTAGCGCGCCCTTATCTGTTAATTCTAGCTGCCTAGTATTACGAATAAACAGCACTTCCCCATAGTACTCCTCAAGCTGCTTAATTTGATGTGATACTGCACTTTGAGTTATACAAAGCTCATCAGCCGCTTTCGAAAAGTGCTGCAAGCGAGCTGCTGACTCAAAAACTTGTAAAGACCGCAATGGAGGAAGCTTTCTCATTGTCGTACCACTCAGAAATAATAGAGATGAATAAATTATGGTCGATAATCATATTTATGAATTTAGCTCATGAATGGGTAAGAAACATCATTTCAGTTGCAGAAACTTGCTAGATATCATGCTTTTCTTATTTAGGTTGTCTGTTAATTGAGTTTAGAAAGCCATGAAGCCACATGTCGTCGTTGCATTATTGATATTAGTATTGGGAAATATTTTCAGCGCCTTATACGACGTATCGATTAAGTGGCTACCACAAGATGCTGATGTGGTGACATTTTTGCTTATACGCCAGCTAGGTTGCGTATTAATGCTGCTGCCTTTGTGGCTTATAGCTCGCAGACCAAACACCGCAGATTTTAAATTACAATTACTTCGCTCAAACATAGGTGTTGTGACTTCGATTGCTCTAGTGATCGGGTTATTGTCATTACCATTAGGAACAGTGAGTTCCTTATTTTTCTCCGCGCCTATTATCATCATAGTATTAGGCCATTTCTGGCTTAAAGAACAAGTGAGTATGAGTCAGTGGCTGATCACTTTACTGGGGTTTGTGGGAATTATTATTTTACTTAGGCCGTCAGAAATGAGTTGGGCTGGGCTGGTGGTATTAATTGCCGCAGTGGCATTTTCTGTTAATCAGATTACCTTACGAAAATTACCCCAAACTGACTCACCTATCGTGACATTGCTGCTTTATAACCTGTTAAGTATTCCTGTGTTAGTTATCATTGGTGGCAGCATAGGTTTCGGTCACATTTCTTGGTCACTGATTGGTTTATCCATTGTTAGCAACATCTTAATTTTGGCTTATCATCTGTGCTGTATTTTTGCATACAAAAATGCCCAAGCCAGTGATATTGCTGTAGCAGAATACTCTGGACTACTGTTTTGCATCTTTTTCGGTTGGCTGTGGTTTGGTGAATGGTTAGATGCATTAAGTTGGGTTGGTGCTAGTTTAATTGTGCTACCCAGCCTAGTTATACCATTTGCAATGAAATACTTTACAACTCGTTCAGCTAAAGCTTTAGTAAGCTAACGTTTGCTTGAACTAACAACAGCTAAAAAAAATTCATCGGACCAAGAGTGCGATGAATTTTTTTGTTAGAAAGTGAGTGAGGTTTGCTACTTTTGAGTCATCTAATCAGGCTCAATATATTCAAAAACCTTTATCACCTTTCTCACCCCAGAAGTATTACGAGTCACTTCTACAGCTAGATCTGCTTGATCACGAGCGATTAAACCCAGTAAAAAGACTTCGCCATTCTCAGTCACTACTTTTACTCGTGTTACATCTAGTTTAGATTCGTTCAGCATACGGGTTTTCACCTTGGTAGTGATCCACGTATCGTTACTGCGTGTAGTAAATGAAGTGGGGTTACCAATACGAATTTGGTTATGCAGCTTACCGCCAATTTCTAACTCTTGTACTACTCTTACGGCTTTGTCGCGGAGCATAGAATTAGGAGACTGGCCAATCATCAACACATTACTGTTTAACACCACACCAGTAATGTTGGTTTGGCTATTAATATCTTGATGTTTTGATAGTGCACTGGTGATATTAAAGTCGGCATTAGTATCACTGATTTGCGTAGACATACTACGCTCATCATTGGCCATTTTTGCACCGCCAACAGCACCAACCATTACAACACCTGCACAGCCCTGAAGCAGGAACAGTATTGCAATGGCAAGAACTGCTTTTATCATGCTTGCTCGTCCTGAGGGAACAGAGTGCGGTCAATATTGTCACATAAACAGTGAATGACTAATAAGTGAACTTCCTGAATACGTGCAGTCACGTTAGAAGGTACGCGAACTTCAACATCGCCTTCACTCATAAATCCTGCCATTGCGCCGCCATCTTTACCGGTTAACGCAACAATAGTCATATCGCGACCTAAAGCTGCTTCCATCGCTTTAATTACGTTACCAGAGTTACCACTGGTTGAAATCGCCAATAGAATATCACCAGGTTGTCCTAGTGCCATGATTTGCTTAGAGTAAATCTCATCGTAGCTATAGTCGTTGGCGATAGCAGTAATCGTTGAAGTGTCACAGCTTAAAGCAATGGCTGGTAACGGTGGGCGTTCAATTTCGTAGCGGTTAAGTAATTCTGCTGAGAAATGCTGTGCATCGCCAGCGCTACCGCCATTACCACATGCAAGAATCTTGTTACCGCTTAACAGGCATTGAACCATCATTTCAGCCGCTTTTTCAATCGACTCTGGTAATGCTTCAGCAGCATCAATTTTAGTTTGAATTGACTCTGTGAAGCTGTCTTTAATACGTTCTAACATGGTTAAATCCTTACTCGGTAAAGTGTTGCTATCATGCTTAAATCACTATCTAGGCAGCATTATAGCTAAAATTGTCTATTTAAAAACACCCTTGTAACCATTGTATGTCTTGGCCATTAATGGCAATGACATCAAAGCGGCATGGGGCATTGATTTTATGAGTTTGTAAATATTGCTCAGCAGCTTTTCTAATACGAGATATTTGGCCTGCCGATAATGCATTTAACGCACCACCAAATTGAGTTGAAGAGCGAAATTTAACTTCAATAAAAACCCAATATTGCTTATCTCGCATGATTAAATCTATTTCACCAAAACGATAACGCTGGTTCTGAGTCACAAACTGTAGACCTTGTTGTTCAAGGTAAGTTCGAGCTAATGATTCAGCTTGTTGCCCAGCGTTAGTTTGGCTCATTTGTATTTAACGGATATCCATCTAAATTCAGTTGCTTGTTATAGCGGACGAAGTTGTCCACGCTGGTATTTACCCCAGCTCAGTGTTCGCTCAATAACACCATTTTGATCAACAGAAAGCGCGCCACTGCGGCCATTAAATTGATAACCTGGGAAAGCACGCATCTGCGCTAAACGGCTAACTAGCTCTAGTGAATCATAGCCCATGATATACAAACGCTTTTGACCATTATTCCAATTGCTCCATAGTTGATTCACCATGGTGGTTTCGGTGTTGGCGCCCATTAACCAAGGGATATCACTGATCATCAGGTTATTGAGTTCTTGTGCCGATTGCGTTGAGTTACCACTGAGTCGACTGCGGCTGGTGGTATAAAGTGCAACAGGATCAGCAAAAACGCTAAAATTAACATCTAAGAAAGGCTTAAGCAGCACCAGGTCTTTTGCGGCAGAAATCATATAAATGGCATCGATATCGCGACGTGAACGAAAATCTGCTTCGATATTATTCCCTATCAATTCTTTCATTCGTGCAATGCGCGCTTGGCTGTCTTTAACGCCTAGGGCTTCTTGCACGGTTAACTTCATTTGATCGCCGCCATCGTAATAATGGATTTCAGCATTTTCTTCGGTTAACTCAAGCCATTTACTGTTAAAGCTTTCAGCCATGCGTTTACCGGTTGAGTCATTACTGACTAATAACAGTGGCAAACTAATGCCATCGTTATACAGCTTTTGCGCAGCATCACTGGCTTCTTGAGCTGGTGATAGAGCGAAATAAAACTGATCACTATTGGGAGTGAAATTTTCAGTTTGATTCAAATAAAGTTGCGGAACCGTCATAAGCTCTTGCTCGTTTAGTGCTTGCATTTCTTCAACGGCATTAGGTAAAAGCGGGCCAATGACAAATTCAGCGCCAGCGGCTAAAGCATCTTGATAAGCGGTTTCAACGCCAAGGTTAGTATCAAAAAAGTTAAGTTCAATTTGATCATCAAATGCAGCCATATAGCTGGCTAAAATGCCTTGCCTAATTGGCTCTGCCACAGCAGCTCGTCTACCTGTTAATGGCAAAAGCACAGCAATATTTTGCGGCTTATACGGTTTAGCATTTAAGGCTTTTTCTAAATCAGACGGTAATTTCATCGCACCGGGATGATTAGGATTGGCTTGTTGCCATTCACCTAAATATCGCACTAATTGTGATGGGTCTACTGCATAGTGTTTGGCTATGTAGGCTAACTGCAACCAACCTGAAAAGGTCGGGTTACTGTTATCACGCATAAAGCTCTTAATGGTTTCTTCGTGCAATGGCTGTAACGTACGCCAAATGGTGTCGTTGACTTCAAACGACTGCTCTTTTGGTAAGTACAAGCTCAGTGAACTAAGTTGTCTTAATTCATCAATTGGTTGCTTAGTTTGATTAAACAAACGTGCTTTATATTGATGATAAGTCACACGTTGCCAATCTGGCAGCTTCCAGGTATTAGGATAAGTGAGAATTGATAGGGCATCAGCGTCAGAGCGAGTTTGCTCAGCCACGCGTGCAGAAAGGTACAACCATTCTGCTTGCAGTGTTGGCTCAGGCTGTAATTGAGGCTTCATCGAGACAAGTAACTTATCTGCAGCACTCACATTGGCTTCATTAATGTAAGCATGCGCGGCTAATAACAGGTATTTGTCACGCTCTTGTGGCTGTTTAGCGTTACTGGCTGCAGATAAATAGACATTGGCCGATTGCGTCACGGATGCCAATGAACTATCAATAGCCTGTTTATTTTCAGTAGTTTGAGTTGCACAACCCACTAATACTGTCGATAAAATAGCTGCGAAAACGAATTTTGTTGTAATCAGTCTTTTTAACACAGGGCTTCACTCTGGTAAGATGCTGTCTCTAGTTTAACCTGCTCTTTCACTTGGCGAAAGTCTTGATGATACTCAATACAGAGGTAGTTATGGACCTATCGGTCGCACTTTATATCGTTCCCACCCCAATTGGTAACTTAGGGGATATCAGCAGCCGTGCAATAGAGGTACTTAATAACGTTAAACTCATTGCCTGTGAAGACACTCGCCACAGTGGAAAATTATTAAGCCACTTTGGTATCGAGACCCGTAAAACAGCACTGCATGATCATAACGAACGTGACAGAGCGCAGTGGATTATTCAAAAACTAAGTAACGGTGAAGCGGTTGCATTGATTTCAGATGCGGGCACACCTTTAATTTCAGATCCTGGATATCATTTAGTTAAACAAGTGCGTGAAGCAGGGTACAACGTGGTGCCGTTGCCTGGCCCTTGTGCTGCCATCACCGCATTAAGCGCATCAGGTTTGCCGTCTGATCGTTTTTCATTTGAAGGATTTTTACCGTCAAAAGAAAAAGGACGGTTAGATAAACTTGCGGCGTTAAAAGAAGATCCGCGTACGTTGATTTTTTACGAATCTCCGCATCGTATTGTTCATAGCCTTGAATCCATCGTGACAGCGTTAGGTGACGATCGTGAAATAGTTATGGCTCGTGAAGTCACTAAAACCTTTGAAACTTTTTTATCTGGTTCAGTGGCAGAGGTATTACAAACAGTAAAAGATGACCCGAACCAGCAAAAAGGTGAAATCGTCATCATGATCCATGGTCATCGCATCGACACTGAATCAGAAATTCCAACTGTTGTGATTAATACTCTAAAGCTGTTATGCCAAGAGTTACCGCTTAAAAAGGCTTCAGCGTTAACGGGTGAAATATACGGGCTTAAAAAGAATGCACTTTATAAATACGGTTTAGAAATCGGACTGTAATTAAAATGCGAATGGTTTAGCCCAAAGCTATTTTTTAGATGGTGTGTTGCAGTCGCTTACGCTATAATCCGCGCCGAGTTGGCCAGACAGTTGCTGCGTTCGCAAGAACGGGGAGGAAAGTCCGGGCTTCAAAGAGCAGGATACCAGGTAACGCCTGGGCGGTGTAAACCGACGACAAGTGCAGCAGAGAGGAGACCGCCAACTTCGGTTGGTAAGGGTGAAAGGGTGCGGTAAGAGCGCACCGGGCCACTGGTAACAGTTGGTTGCAAGGTAAACTCTATCCGAAGCAAGACCAAATAGGGTCCCGTATGGCGCTGCTCGCGTTGGGACCGGGTAGGTCGCTTGAGCCTGTGAGCGATTGCAGGCCTAGATGAATAACTGTCCAAGACAGGACCCGGCTTATCGGCCAGCTCACCTCATAAATTAAAACGCCCGTTTATCGAATGATAAGCGGGCTTTTTATTGTTTGAAATACGGTGTAATTCTAATCAGCCCATACTGAAGGCAACAAACTCATCCTTTTAGTTTTATAGTTATGAGCACAAATATGCTGAGTAGGATTTTGTAATAAAGCTTTATCTGCATTTGTTTCACATCGCCAATGAATTCCATAACCACTTTCTGTAGGGGTCAGGTGAACAACGGTGCCAGCGGCAAACTCAAAGTCTAAAACAATTGCGATGCCTTGTTTGTTAGAAATGAAAGCTTCCTTAATGCCTATTTGCTCTTCTAAATTATCAATGACTTTTCTTACCTCTTTATTACTTTTAGGGAGGCGCTGGTGTTGTCGATAGAAATCGTTGATAGATTTACCAGCACTTGATAGTTCACGAGTTAAGCTTTGAAATAACCACTTTTTATTGTTATCTTCAAAAAAGTTTTGGCTGTTAATATTATGTTCTTCAATTTGTTTTTGAACATTTTCTAACATGACGGCTTTTTGCTGTTCAAATACTGCTTGTTTTTGCTGGTTTTCATTAACTAACTCTTGGTTCACCAGTTTGACACGTAAATCATTAGTCATCATATGCACTAATACTGCGAAAATTATGAGTAAGCTAGATGCTATAAGCAGTTTATAAATTGAAAAACCTTTCGAAAAATCTTTCATGAAGGAGCTGAAAGAGCGGTGTTCTTGACGTTGCCATATCTCTTGTTGCTCTATTTGGCGCCTTTGCTGGGGAGACATGGACAGAGTTTGAGGTTTTTTATGCTTTGAAATAACTTCTTTTGCAATGTTTTCAATTTCTTGTCGTTCAAGCTTTGTTACGTCATCGAGAATATCTAAATAATCAATGCCTAGAGGCGGTAATCTATTTCTTTTAATGCCATAACGCTCGTAATCAAGAGCAAGTACAATATCCTTAATTTCATTAATAATAGCATCACTTGAACTGTTCAAGTTGCCTCCATATCCATTCATCATTTTCATCCTTGAACTACCGCAAAGCTACTATTGTCACGACTGACAATCTTAAACGTATTTTCATTACTATGAAAATATCTAAATACATAGACATTCATTTTATTTATCAACTATAAAAGAAGCAATAAGTCATCAAGTGACTTGTATTTTCATTGATGCTTTACCAGAAGGTAAGCGTGATTATTGTTTACTTTTATGTAGTCTATTCAAAGTTTCGAATAATAAATGACATGACCACAATGATAAATGGTTAATGAAAGGTTGGTTTCAGCGGCAGCATAAGCGTCATACCGATGATATCCAAGATAAAATGAGGATACCGATCATTAAGGCTAATTGTATTTATGTAGAATGGGCAGCACATTTGGTTTTCAATAAAAATGATTAAAATCAACATAATAATTTTCGATATTTCGATATTTCGATATTTCGATGTTCCGAATTTTTGAGCGGTAATTGTTATTAACGAAGAGAGTTGTTGGGTTGTATTTTAAGAGTGGGGGTGGAGAAGATAAATAAGCTGACAAATCACTAGAAAATTAATTTTAAAGTAGGTGTTAAGCTGAACTTAACAGCGTGATAACTAATGCTAAATATTCAAGTAAGAATGAAGCGGGTAATATGCTCAGCAAGATAAAAACTTGAAGGTTTACATTTTTATTAAGGTAGATTCCACTTTTCAAAAATACAGCGTTATTATCGAAAAGTCTCCCTAAATTAGATACATAAAATGTCTAATAACTTTGTAAGCCTCAAGCTGATGTTAACCCCGTTCCCACTGAAAATATCAGAGCGAATACTCCCTTATATTTACAAGTTGATACTTCTATGAAGAAAGTTTTAAGTTTATTGGTGTTTACAATGTTTGTTTTTTACACATCTACTACTCATGCAGAGGCTTCACGCCCCTATGAAATTGTTAGAGATTGGTCCAAGGGGAGTACCGTATCAAGGTTTCTTGAATCTAGAGATGGTTTTAATGAAACATGGCTGACAGAAATTGTTCATTCAAGTAATGGAAGACAGTATTTATCTTTTCAAAAGATGGATGGTTTTAAAAGTACATGTACACCATACAAATCAGAGTCGGACATGATAAGCAGTACTTGGCAGTTTAATGGACGCTCAATTCAAATGGTCGAGTGGTGTCTTAAGTATTCTGACTCAAATAATTCATTCTTAATGGCAGCAATAAAAACTGAAGAAGGTGAATCATGGGTTCATGATTTATTTAAAAAATCTGACTGGGTAGAAATTAAGCAAGGGAGGGAATCTAAGGTACGAATAAGTGGTATAGATTTTTCTAAAAACTGGTCAGAAGCTGGCGGAAATGCTCTGTAATTAGAGCTAAATATTTTTTTATAATAAATTTCGCGTCTTGCTTTTATCTTTGAAGTTTCATAGGTAGCAACATAGTATTTCTGATCTTCAATTTAGAAAGAGATGATGCGCTATATGCTTTCAAAAGGTTAACTAAATACGCAAACATCAACCTAAAACCGTTAGAGCTAAATTAAAAAACATGAAGAAATTATTAATTTTAACCTTATTGCTTGCTTTCTCTCCTTTTTTACTTGCAAGTGAACCCCAGCTTTATTGTCAGTACTTTGGTGAGAGTGATGGAGAGCAGATGCAATTGGAAGTTACAAATGAAAAGTTAATGTGGACAGAGATCTTGCCCCAGCATGGTGTACAAAAGCAGAATTATGATCGCATTCATAGTGAATATGGGGCTGACCGATATGCCGGGAAAGACGGCTCTAGCTTTTTCACCATTCAGAAATCGAATAATAATTTATGGGATATGACGGTTGCTTTATTTTTCCCAGACGGTTCTCTATATACGGCGTTTACTGAAAAATTAGTTTGTGTAGGCAGATAGCCAGAATACTAAATTTTTTTGAAAAAAACTCTTAAGTGCTTCTTTTGCGGCAATAGCCTTTTAAATATAGATCACGTTGAATATAACAATGCCACCCATAGTTAATGGCTATATATCAAACTCCCTACTAGGCTTGAGTTATTGCTCATTACTTGGTGATTAATGATGGCCAGACCTAGAAAAACACTCGTGAGTTTAGAAGATACGCCTTAATACTACTGTTGTTCGCGTGTGGGTCGATAGTCGAATGATTGAGTTTTGCTATTGATATATGTGCTTATGCATCCTTTGTAATGAGCAGGGAGCAACCATTTCCATGTGGTGCTTAAAGTCGATGTGAACAAAGCCAGTAATAACATGGCCACCTATTCTAAGTTTAATTGTGAAACGGAATAAAATAGGTGTCATGTTAATATTTAAAATCAATGCGTTATGGGAATGTTGAGCTGTCTTGTCGTCCAACTCGCCACATTAAACCAAAAGGCCTCACTGCAATATGAGGTCTTTTTGTTTCAAGATTATGCACTCGCCGGTACGCGACTCACAATATAGTCGATAATCTCTTCGTCTGTATGCACATCTAATGGAGAGAGGACTTGAGTGGTTGTCTCATTGTTGTTTACGCGTTGTTCTGCCTGTTTATAAAGAATAACTGCGCGATCAGCAACGGCTTCCATTGGGTCAATAAATGTCATCGTAGGGAATGACTGCTGCAAAGCTTTTCGTACTAAAGGTAATTCAGTACAACCTAAAATAATGGTTGTTACACCTTGTTCTTTAAGTGAAGTGATCGCTTGTGTCAGAAGCGCTGCACTATGTACAAATTCACCTGCTTTAATACCATTATTTGTTCTTATTGATTGACCACACTCTGTCTTTTCTCCGGTAACTTCACCATAAATTGCACTGTGGACATAATGCTCTTGTTGGAAACGTTCAGGTTTTACAAATACTAAGTTGGCTTTGGTTAAATACGTGTCGTAAATACCAGAGTTATATGTGCCATTTGTACATAAGATACCCACAATAGCTTCTGGGTTTTGCGCTTTAATGGCGTCAACTGTGGTGCTGAGCATATCTAAGATGTATACATCAGTTTGTTGCTGTACTCGTTCACGGAAAAAATGTGCTGTATTACATGTCATAACAGCAAATTGCACTTGTACCTGCTGTAAAATATTGGCTGAATTAACCATTTCTGGCACTGGATCTTTACCGCCTTCATTGATGGCTTCTGAGCGGTCTGCAATATCAGGGTTTTTGACTACTATCATGCCCATGTGATTTTGATCTTTTAATGCACCATGTTCTATTTCTTTTTTTGCGACTATGTCTTGAAACAACGCATCAGCTTCAGGACCCATGTTACCCATTACACCAAATCTAACCTTTTTCATTTTTACTGCCTTAATGTTTATTGATATGGGCAGAGATTAAGGTAGTAATTCGACAAGGATAACTCTGTTTTGATGGATCTAATCCTCTTTATTAAGTGTTGAACATAACTGACAACCTCTCTGTTAGAAAGTAAAGTTCATATTAATCATTACGTTATGATTGCTTTGTTCGCTTCGCCTATATGAAGGCCATGTATGTATGTATGTATGTATGTATGTATGTATGAGAATAACATTGCCACCCATAGATAATGACTAAATATCAAACTCCCTACTCACTTTCGTTGCTGCTGAATAACTGTGACTTAATATTCAGTGATTAAAATACAGAGGATAATGAAGGCCAGAACTGAAAAATCGCTTTTCAGCCAGTCGTCGCATTCAATGAAAAGCCCGCTTATCTTTCGATAGCGGGCTTTTTGATGTCTAAATCATTATCTAAACTATTATCTAAACTAGGGCATTAGCAACTATTTGCAACTATAAACAAAGATTAACAAGGCCTAAAAATAGTAACCGAAGTTAATATTGAATCGTTTATTGGTGTCACCATCACCGACCATAGTACCGCCGATGAATGGTTGGTTCTCAGCGACAACATAATCGAAGTAGGTGTATAAACCGCCGGCAGAAACCGCCATACCGGTGACATTCATAAAGGTGTCTTCAAGTGAGGCTGACTTACCCGTCACTAAAGAATAATCATTGTAGAAGGTGAGGTTCGATACTGGGCCAAAATCGACTGGTAGGCTGTAAGCCACATTAGCGATGTAAGTGGTCGCTTCTGCTGGGATCGAGTCATAGAAGTGGTAAGCGGCAACCACAATACGGTCGACATCCATGCCATCAACATCGTATTCGTAATCTGTTACTTGTAATTTCACGTTCCAGCGATCGTAATCGAGAATACCGTGAATAGCTGCTGCAAAGTTGTCACCATCGGTGCCGTTGGCTATTTCCAACTGGCCTGCTTGTACAGAACCACCGAGCTCAACACCCAGTTTATCGAAGGTAAAGTTGTGTGCATAACGCAGGTTAAAGGTATTCACCTCACCTGCTTCATAACCTGCCGTTGGTGCATCGTAAGCATCTTCACCGTCTAGACGAATACCCACAACATCGTAGGCGTAACGGTCTGTGCGATCTGACACATATCCGTCTATACCACCTTGTTCATCGTTTTTGTAAAAGGCAATGTCAAAACGGTTAGCGTCGCTTTTATAGGTGTAGTTCAAACCCATATCGTGGTCATCTTCAAGGCCAAGATAAAAGTTAGAGCTGAAAAAGTAGTTGTTTGATGCGTAAGTTAGCATGCCGAATGGTACTTGAGTGACACCGATTTTACCTTGTTGGTGTTCATCAAAGTTATAACCAATCCAAGCGTGTTGCACTACATTCATGTACTCAAACCAGCGGTACTGAGCTGAATAAATTAAGTCACCGTAACTGCCGGAAACATCGATACGGAATAGGTCAAAGTCAAAGTCGCCACCGCGATCGGCGTTGGCGTCATTAAAATCTTCATAGGAATAATTAACACGGACTGCGCCGCCAAAATTAACTTTGGCCTCTGTTGTTTTGCTGACCTCAACTTCTTCGATGACTTCGTTAACAACTGCAACTTCCACTTCTTCAATAACCTGTGGTTGTTCGGCTGCTTTTTTCTGTTGAGCTTCTAATTGCTCAATGCGCTCTTTTAATGCTTTCAGTTCTTCTTCAACAGTGGTTGCATTGGCACTAGTTGATAATGCTAAAGCGATACAAGTCGCGGCAAGGGTATAACGAGTCATCATTTTTCCTTTGGGGGGAAGTTAAGGAATGCGTAATGTATGTTAGCAGAAATGGAGTTTTGCTAATAGGATGTTTGCTTGATGCTGTTGTCTGTTATTGAGTGCGATGGTTGATGTAGGTCACACTTATGGCATAAAACCGTGTTTAGACGAGGGGCTGTATTCTAATTATGATGGCATTAATAGGATTAGATAAATGACGACTCATGGTTCAGAGCTAGATACATTGTTAGGACAAAGGTGTCGTTTGAGAAAGAGAGCTTATTAATGCTGCAAAGGGGATTCAATGTATCCCCTTTTATTCAAACTTGAGGAGTTAAGACGCGTCTTGGTCGTGATGTTGTTTTAATTTTTGGAACAATACATCTTTTAAATTAGCACGCTGTACTTTTAACTGATGCATATGCTCATCATCAGTTGGGCTTCCTTCAACTTCTAACTCGCGTATCTCGTAATCTAATAAGTGATATTGCTTGGATAAGGTTTCGAACGCTTCGTCTTTGTGATTCAAATAAACAATGTCTTTCTTAAACTCAGGAAAGTCGAAAATAAGTGCATGATTCTCATTTAACATAGGCAACCCTTGAAATGGTGAATTGAAATTCTTTATTTTGAAACTGAATTTACTATAGCACTATGAGGTTTAGGAAAGGGAGAAGTTTGAACGGTTTAGCGATCTGGCTAGCAAAAATAATAGCCATGAATGTGCAAGGAAGAGTCGTCAGTGGAAGAATGTAAAACGCCTTATTAAATGCTTAATAAGGCGTGGAATACAGCAAATAACACATTATTTAATCGGCATTTTCGTGCTAAATCGCACGTTTACTGTATTGCTGCTCGAAATTAAATGAACTCATTTTCATGGTGCGGATAGAGTCAATCCAGCCAACAACAAACGGCACCAAAGTCCAGCTGAATACTAAGTAAAGACTGCCTTTTAGGTATTGACCTAAATAGAATTTATGTAGCCCTAAGCCGCCAAATAAGAACCCAAACCATATTGCCCATTTCTGATTTTTAATACGGATATTCGGATCGATCCCAGCAAGTGCGTCTAATCCTTGAGTTGCCTGACATTGAGGGCAGCTGATTAAGTTCGCGTCGATTGTCTGGCTGCATTGTGTGCAGGTTATTTGAGGCATTACAAACTCCAATGGTCAATATTGCTAATGAGGCATTATGAGTACAAGTGTGCGCTCAGTTCTAGTGTTCTAGATCTCACTATTAAAATAAAAAATTGAGCTAACAATATAAAAGGGAGTTTATGGTGCTGGTGGCTAACTTGGGTTTAATTTAATTAGCTTGGGTTAATGTGTTTTATTTTTTTAACTAATTGTAATTTAATGGTTTAATTTTAACCTGACATCAGGGTTAGGCTACGAATATTTTGATGATTTATTACTTTATGTTAATTCGTTCATGCCGATGTCGCTTTTACTTTTTATGTAAAAAAATACACTTGTTAATTTTGTTGGGCTCGGTTGTGTATGTTGTTGCGATGATTTTGTAAACAATTAGTCAATTAGCGTAATTTGAGTGAGCGACGGAAAATCATTAAGTCATTTTTGCTGATTGAGTCAATCAATCATGGATCTATTCAGTATTGAAATGACCTTATTGTACTGCTATTTGAGACAATTAAACTCACGAATGCCCCTTATTTTCTTACCTTGTTCTCTCGTAAGATAGCGCCCTATTTTGTAAGGGGCTCATTCAGGTGAAATATAACATTTGGTTGCTACAGATTTGGTTGCTACAGACTTGGTTGCTACAGATCTGGCCGCAAAACGTTTGGAGGCAAAAAGCTAAGGCGCAACAGTTAATGGTGCGGTTTACAATATGTTTAATCACGCTGTGTGGTTTTTCCCCCACCCTGGTTTACGCACAAAGCGATGTACTCGCCTCAAAGAGCGAGTTAATAAATGTCGCTCCTCAATGGGTCGAAGCGCCATTATTAGAAACGGCTATACCTCAAAAAGACGTTGATAGCAGTCATATTGAAGTCGATAAATCACCACGTTTAAAAGTTGGGTTAGCGCTGAGCGGCGGCGGAGCTAAAGGTGCAGCCCATGTTGGGGTGTTGCGCTATCTTGAAGAAAATCAGATTGCGGTAGATTATATTGCTGGCACCAGTATTGGTGCTTATGTTGGTGGGCTTTATGCGTTGGGCTATAGTGCTGATGATATTGAAGAAATCATGCTAAACCTAGATTGGACCAGTGGTTTTGATGATGCCGTGCCGCGTAAGGCATTAAATTATCATGATAAACAAGATTTTGATCGGTTTAACCTTCCTTTTGAATTTGGCTCGCTTGATGGTGAGATTCTTATGCCTCAGGGCGTACTTCGTGGCCAGACAATGGGTAATCTATATATTCGCTCAGCAGGCTTGGTGCCTAAGCAAGACTCGTTTGACAACCTTGCAATTCCGTTTAAAGCGATAGCCACTGATATCAGTAGCGGTAATGCCGTGGTACTTGAATCTGGTAACTTGTTAAAGGCATTGCAGGCGTCTGCTTCTGTTCCTGGCATATTACAACCTGTAGAAATAGCGGGGATGTATTTAGTTGATGGTGGGATGGTGAGTAACATGCCTGCGGATACCGTTAGAAAAATGGGCGCAGATGTAGTTATTGCGATTGATATTGGCGCAGAACTAGCGCCTAAAACTGAGCTAAAAGATAGCTTCTCCATATTAGGCCAGCTTTCTACCATCATGACTCGCGCGAATGCGGTTCAGCAAATCGAAAATTTACAACCACAAGATATTCTTATTCGACCAGACATTAGCCTGCTAGATACGACAGACTTTAGCAGCATGCCACTGGGTTTTAGTAATGGTGAGCAGGCGGCAATTGAGCATCAGCAACAATTATTATCACTGCAAGCATCGCCGGAATACTATCAGCAATATCAATCTCAACGCCTAGCTTATAAGCAATCATTACTTTCTTTCCAGCAGCAGTCTATCCACCAGATAACAATGGTCAATAACAGTATGGTGGATAACAAGCAGATTGAATCGGCTTTTGCAGTCAAAGAGGGTGATAGACCTGAGGCTGAAGATATCGTTGCAGCAATAGATAGAGTTTACGCATTAAATGAATTTGAGCGAGTTGAAGTCGAAACTGTCCGTGACGAAGAAAATAATAAACAACTGGTACTCAACGCGCAGCAAAAAAGTTGGGGGCCTAATTTTTTTGATATTGGCTTTTCATGGGAAGAAGACTTTGGTGAAGTGTCTGATTTGAAGCTTGATTTGATGTATACGATGAATAATGTGGCCGGCACTCGTGCTCAATTGCGTTTCGAACTCACCTCTGGGCGAGAAAAGTTACTGGCCGCTGAATACCGCTTACCTTTAGATGCACTCGATACTTACTACTGGAAAACGCGATATCAATTCTCTCAAGAGGAGCAATTGTATTACTGGGATAACGAACGTGGTCTCAGTACAGATAATAGTGCTCACCATGTCAGCACAGCGATTGGCATTAATTTGATTAACGACATGATTTTTGAGTTAGGTTTTTCGGCTGAAAAGGGCAATATTGAAACCGATTCAGTGTTTAACTTAGATATTGATTATGACACTTATTCTAGTTTTGCATTGCTAAGCTATGACTCATTAGACAGTTATAGTTTCCCCCGTGAAGGCACCTTGCTTTATCTTAGAGGCGCCTATAACAAAGATAACTTAGCACCTGTTGTCGTGCCTATTCTAGGTGAGATGCTTGATGATACTGAACTGTTTAATTATGAGTTTGTTTTCAAACATGCTCAAAGTTACAGGCAACATACATTAATCAGTAAAGTTAATCTTAGTGGTACTGACAGCAACCAAGTAAGCTTAATTCATACCCATAAATTGGGTGGTTTTCTCAACTTATCCGGCTTACATAAAGATGCCTTAGTCGGCTCACAGTTAGCTTATGGGTCTTTAGTGTACCAATATCGTATTGATTGGCATGGGTTCGGAGGTAAAGCCATTCCAATATATCTCGGTGTCTCAGCTGAGATGGGCAATGTTTGGCAGTATAAGAGTGAACGAGATTTAGGCGACCTCATTTATGCGTCGAGCATTTTTGTCGGTACTGAAACTGAGTTCGGGCCTGCTGTTTTAGGGGTAGGTATAAATGACTTGCATCATAAAACGGTATACTTGACCCTAGGGAAGATCTTTTAAATCAGCTTACGTTGGTTTTACTTACCTGCAAAATGATGCGGGTCACAGTTATCAAAACTCACCATTGTAGAGTGTGAACAACATTACAGTATAGAGGCGTGAAAGCGCGTTAATCTGAATATAGATAAGGTTTGCCGCAAAGTCGGCACACTAATGGCTCATTATTAAGGACCTAAGCATGTCAGATTCAGCTCCAAATAAAGCATTTTACGATCGTGCAAACCAGTTTATTAACGTGGCTAATGAGCACAACCAAGATCCAGAAATTAAAACTGGTGAAATTAGCGCTTCTTTTATGTATTCACTATCGCGCTATAACGCTTGGTTCGGTTCTACAGGTTTTGAGAGTGCAGAACAAATGCAGCAGAAAAAAGCGGATATGATGGAGTATTACGTCGAAGAGTATCGCAAGATGCTTGAAGGTAACATGGACGACTATATCGCTAATTTCGATCAATACCGTAAAACGCAAAAGTAGCACCAAGTTCCGCGATTCAAGACTTCACTCAGCCACTATTCATACCTTTGATAGTGGTTGTGTATTGTTCTCGTGATAAAGGGCTAACAATGTAGAGTTTGCCATTATCAATATTCCCGCCTTTCATTATTCGTTTCATTATAATCGAACTTAAATTATTTCAATTCACACTTCATTCCTATGTAAGTCAATATATGCATATTTAAAACTCTTTCACATCGGCTTTATAATAAACAATTGTTTTTAAAATAGGATTTTAAATTTCAATATGTAACTAATAATGTGACTTGTAATTAATTGGGCAATATTTCAGTTGTGCGTTAATTATTAGACTAAGTTTTTATTATGTTGAAATTTATTTTTGGTTTTACCCTTTAATTAATCAGGGGTTGTTATTGTGTTTGTGTTTGTTAGTTAAATATTTGTTTGCGCCTGAGTTTGTCGCTGTTACAGACTGGTGTGAAAAATAATTTATTTTCTGTTTTTTCTAATGCAGTCTAAGTTTTAATTAACAATGGAGGTGGATATTGGTTTTCTGGTTTTGATCAAAATTGAAATTCATAGATCATTTCTAATATTTGAAATATCCGTAACAGGTTGTTTTTTAATCTAAATATTATATTTTTATTGATTTATAAAAATATAATTACATTAATTATTTCTTTTACAACATGATTTGCGCAATAGTTTTTTGTTAGGTTGTTGTTTATTGGTGTTTTTGTTTTGAGTTCTGTGCGTGTGTTCATAATGGTGAACGTTGTTTTGCTTGTCGTTCAATACTGAACCTACTCTCCTAGCCACGTTTTTATCGCAATTTATGGTTAGGGGATGATGATAAGTTTCACTGAGATTTGCTTGTGAATGCTATTAGTAAGCTAAATAGTAGGATTGTAATAATGGTGTCATTTTATCATGGTTTATTATAGGGCGTTTTTTGAACTTAGATTGTAACTTTTATTACTATATTTTTAGTTTATTACTTTTCGCCTAATCTTTTACGTGTCTGTCGTTTGATTTTTAATTGTTAAATATTTCTATTTGGTAATATTTTCTTTCTTTACTTGTTTATTAAACTTATTTAATTTATCGCCGTCTTTACCGATTTTAGAACACATTAATTAAATATTACTGCTTTATTGAATGAGTAAACTTCAATAAGCGGTAATGACTTGAGTGAAAGAAATAAATTAATTCTTTGGAGTAATCATGAAATTTAATGCTAAGAAGCTTCTTCTTGTTTCAAGTATTGCTGCCGCACTAGCGGGTTGTAATTCATCTGATGATAAAAAAGATTCGATCAGTATCGATCTTCGTTTAATGGAAACGACTGATATCCATACTAACGTTATGCCTTACAACTACTTTGTAAGCCAAGAAGATAACGAAACAAACTTGCCTGAATGGGGCTTAGCACGTACTTCTTTAGTGATTGCAGAAACTCGCAAAGAAGTCGCCAACAGCATGTTATTTGACAACGGTGACTTAATCCAAGGTAGCCCAATGGGCGACTACATGGCAGCTTTAGGTACTGAGCATTTGCAAGATGAAATGCACCCTGTTTATAAGGCGATGAACTACCTAGAGTATGACGCTGCTAACTTAGGTAACCATGAATTTAACTATGGTCTTGATTATCTTGATGAAGCGCTAAAAGGTTCTGAGTTCCCATATGTTGCTGCTAACGTTTGGAAAGCTGATGATTCACTTGAAAAAGTGAGTAATGCAACTGAAGAATGTGAAGTTCGCATTACTGAAGACTTCTATGACACTGCTGAGCATATGTATAACCCATATGTGATTTTAGATCGTGAATTTATCGCTGATGATGGTAAAGCACATACTGTAAAAGTCGGTGTTATTGGTTTCACTCCGCCAGATATAATGGGTTGGGATGCATCTCATTTAGTCTGTAATGTGGTTGTTTCTGACATTAAGAAAACAGCTGAACATTATGTGCCAATTATGAAAGCAGAAGGTGCTGACGTAATTGTTGCTATTCCGCATTCTGGTTTGAACAACAATGATGACGAGTTTGCTGAGAATGCATCGCTTCACTTAGGTTATGTTGATGATATCGATGCCATCATGTTCGGACATGATCATCGTGATTTCCCTAACTCAACTGGTGAGTACGGTGATATCCCAGATGTTGACGCTGAAAAAGGCCTAATCAATGGTATTCCAGCTGTAATGCCTGGCTACTGGGGTGCGAAATTAGGTGTGATTGACTTAAAACTTAATTCTAATGACGGCGGTGAAACTTGGTCTGTCGATCATAACCATTCAACGGCTGAGCTTCGCTCTTTAGTTGAAGGTTCAGATGGTGCCGTTGAAGATTTAGTTGTTACTGAACATGAAGGTACTGTTGAATACATGGCTGAAACGATTGCTGAAATCGACGTCAACATGAACAGCTTCTTCCCACAAGTGGTCCCTGATTTATCTATTCAAGTAGTGAATGAAGCTCAGCTTCATCAACTAAACAAGTGGAAAGCTGAAGGTGAGTTTGCTGATGCATCTGAAGATGCTTTATTCCTATCAGTATCAGCGCCATTCAAGTCTGGTCGTAATGGCGGAGCTGATTACACCAACATTCAAGAAGGTGAGCTAAC
Organism: Shewanella sp. 10N.7; assembly: GCF_020806285.1. Lineage (NCBI taxonomy): Bacteria > Pseudomonadati > Pseudomonadota > Gammaproteobacteria > Alteromonadales > Shewanellaceae > Shewanella > Shewanella sp. 10N.7. The sequence goes on along the minus strand of NZ_JAJGZS010000023.1, from coordinate 34,763 downwards.
TAACGCATCTGTTGCAGACATTTACGTATTTGATAACAACACGCCAGCCGTTTTAAAAATGACTGGTGCAGATATGAAGCGTTGGATCGAGTGGATTAATTCTAATGCTTACCGCAGCCTACCATTGGCAGAGGGTGAAACCTTCCTAGTAGAAGAATTCCCTGGTTATAACTTTGATGCATTCTTTGGTGGATTCAGCGAAGAGGGTGAAGGTTTACTTAAGTACACTGTTAACGTTGAAAATGAGTCTAAGTTCATCATTGAAGATTCTGGCTACACAGAAACTGAAAATGAGCAGCTAACTAGCCTGACTTACGACGGTGTTGAAATTGCTGATGATGCTGAAATCTTCGTGATTACTAACAACTACCGTGCATCTAACTCAGGTATGCCTGGTGTTGATAATGCTGTTTTAGTGAAAGAAGAAGCTGCGTTCGTTAACCGCGAATTAGTACAGTTCTACTTAGCTGACCGTTTAGAAGAGCAAGAAGGTACTGAGCTTGCTTTCCCTAACGCGAAAGTATTCCAACTTGAAGCACCAAATACCACTAGCGTGTCATTTGCTTCTGCAAAGCTTGAAGAAGCCTTCCGTTGTGCGACCAATGAAGTTACTGGTCTTTCAACTGATCAGGAAGATGGCACTAAAGAAGGTACTGAAGGTTTCACTATCTACAACTTTAACTTTGACTACAACGGTGAGTTCAACTGTTCTGCTAAGTAATTAGCATAGTGTAGATTTATGCCTAAACCATAAGTAATTTAAAAACCCTACTTAGCGATAAGTAGGGTTTTTTATTCAATGTAGTTGTTGTAACACAATTGAGTCATTGTATCTAACGAGTCATCGGTGTATTTGGCTTATCAAATGTTTGTTTTACATAAGCGAGTAGTTGTTGTTTTTCGGAGTCACTTAAATTGACATTGCTTAAGAGTTCTTGGGTGGCAATGTTAGGCTCCGTTTGATGCCACTGTATAAGTACTCTATGCAGTAATCTTGATTTTAACTCTGTATTAGCAATATTCGTGCTGAGGTTAAAACTGATTTCTGGTTGTTCGCTAACGCCAAAATAATCGATGTAGCTATGAATCGCTTCATCTTTCAATGCCCCATCTAAGGTATAGATCCAATCAATCGCATTATCAGCTTCTGTAATTGGCCAATGACTGATCACGCTATAGGCTAACTTTGGTTGTATATCATCAGGGTATTGGTGCAACAAAGTGACAGTATCATCATGACTTTGCCGGCTTAATGTATTGGCAATCGTTGTCATTGCAGCGCTGCGAGTATGTTCTTCAAGCTGGGAGTTTTCCGTTAAAAATAGAATGGCGTCTTGCGGGGAAATTCGTGCCCACGTGTTGAGTAGTTGCAGTGTGGCGTTTTGGCGTGCAAATGGCTCGGTGATATCCTCAACCCATGCTAATGCGCTGTCTACATCTATCTTTACTAGATAATCAACATAGTGCGAAATAATACTGGGTATCGCATCAAAATTTGGCAAGGTTAATATCAGTTCGCCAGCATCATATGCATCTAACTGCATGTAGTATTGGATAATCGGAGAATAATATTCGCCTAATTCGTGGCTTTCTGGTTGTTGTTCTAGCCAACTTAATACAGCTTGAATATCCTGCTTTGCCCACTGAGCTAACAACATTTTTATCAGTGGAGCACGCTGATGGAGCGATGTTATTTGTGTTGCTTGATCTAGCTGTTCAATAAAATAAACTTTATCTTTAGTTTGTTGGTTTGTTGATGTTGGTTCTGATAAAGCTTGTGATGGACTAACAGCCGACTGCTGTGGCTGTTCTGTAGATTTGGTCTGCGTAATAAATAACGTTTTTGAAGATGATGGCGATGACTGATTACTGTTTTGATTGATAAAAAACTGGCCTGCAAAGAATATCATTGCAATGCTCGTAAATCCCCAAGTGTAGTGATTTTTGATTGTCATTACTTATCCTTGTTGCAACAACCAGCTTATTGACCGCATATATCGACTTAGTTAAAAGCAATATAACAATAAGCTGGTCAGGTACTTTCATCTTAATGGTTAATTGACTGTAATATTAACCGTGTCTACTTTACCTTTGTTTTTGGTTTTGACTGTAATAACAGCGTTCCCGCTTTTACGAGCAGTGACAACACCATTTGAGTTTACGACAGCAACGGCGGCATTACTCGACGAGTAAGTCACCTTCTTGTTCGTAGCACATCGCGGAAGCACTGTAGTGTTGAGTGTCACTTTTTGATTTTTATTGAGCACTTTTGAGGCCGGTGTGACTGTTACACCAGTAACAGGCACCCACGTGGTTGGGCAATCATTACCATTACCAGGGTCAGTAGGCTCCGTTGGATCAGTAGGGCCAGTTCCGCCAGCTGTTTTAAACCAAGTCCTTACATACTCGACTTGCATTGAAGTCGGGTATCCGGCACTTGGGCGTTGATCTGATGGATAAAACTGGTTACATCTGAACTCTGTTAATGGGGCTCGTAATCCTTGAGATAGGGTTAAGTTCATCTGACGATGCCAATACTTGTTTTCTTTTGTGGCAATTTCTTTACCGTCTAAATACCAAGTGATGTTTTCTTTAGTGACGTTGACCCCGTATGTATGGAAGTCGTTACGAGGATCATAAGGCAAAATAATTTGATTGTGATTGAATGGTACTTGTAGAGGGCGTTGCCATGTAGGCTCACCATTAATTACCACAATATTATGTAAATCATGATCTGATTTTCTAACATCATTTTTTTGAGTTAATTCTACGACATCAATCTCACTGTATTGCACATCACCGTCTTTAGTTAGACTGCGATCAATCGTGCTATACATCCAAAATGCAGGTGATACACCTGGGTAAGTATTTGCGCCTTTAATTCTCGCCTCGTAGTAACCGTAATTCCCAGTAGCTCGCGATTTTGCTATACCAGAGGTGTAATAAAGAGGGAAATTAGGCACTTGTTTTTTATTACAGCCATCCCAAAAAGTACGAGTATGGTTTTCGCGTCGAGTCGTTAAGGTGAGCTTACCGCCTGACACGACAGCGTTAGTATCACGCCATGACCATACGCCAAAATTCTCAGGTTGAAAGTTCCATTTGGATGAGTCCTTGTTGTTGAATTCATCTGAACGTTTGGCCTGTAATACCCAAGTTTCGCCTGGTTTTGCAATAGGCGGAGCACTAGGAGCTGCGGCAAAGGCTTGTAATGAAAATACACTAAGAAGACTGCAGCTTAGTGTCGTTAATTTTTTAATCTTATTCATAAATAGTCCATTTATTTATTCGAGTGATATAAGTCTTAAGGTTTCAAGAATTAAGCACTTACTATGAGTGACTAGCTGTCGCTGCATGGGTCGCTCATGTGTATCAACTGTGGGTGAGTTAACCGACAACAGTGCAAATAAATAGAACCAGCTAAATGGCATTCAATGCTTATAAACAGAACCTCAACTCGTTGATGTTATAAATATAAACATATGACGTATGCGATCGCAATAGCTATTTTATACCCATTGGGAATGAAGATATAACCATGGGTTACTGATCTTTAATGACTAGGATAGTGATAACTAACATTTTCATAGCTATAAAATATTTAAATGAATTTTTGCGTCCTTAATCTTTTAGACGCAGTGATACTATGGACTAAAGGCTTAATGTCTTGAGTAACGATTACATTATTAACACCTCGAGCATCACATCTGCTGTTTGTTTGTCCTCCTCAGTATCAGCATGATCCCCTCTTTCAGCATTCGTATATTTAGGGCTATAAAAACTCGTGATTTATTGTGAAGCACCTAATAGATACAAATTGTGCTACGTTTGCTTCATTAACGCTTGGTGAAGGTCTTCGTTGTGCGACCAATGAAATTACTGGTCTTTCAACTGAGCAGGAAGATGGGACTAAAGAAGGTACTGAAGGATTCACTATCTACAACTTCAACTTTGACTACAACGGTGAATTCAACTGTGCTGCTAAGTAATTAGCATAGTTAATTGCGTCATCTACCTATGATGAAGCAACCATAACGTTGACTGATTTCATAATAAAAACCCTGCTTAAGACCTAAGCAGGGTTTTTTATTGGCAATTTTTAGCGTTTAACTTTATAAGTCCCTTTGGTCGTTAAGGTCACTGTGACAGGGCTATTGGTGGTATTTTTCCAGTACCAACCATGGTTGCCTGCAAATGGGGTGACAAGCGAGCCTTTCATTTCGTTTGAAGTAGTAATGGCATAACTCTCGTAATAACCAGTGGTGTCACCTTGCGGTTCACCATGGAAATCAAAATATAGCGCTGCACCATCGGTTTTCCACTGGTATTCAACGTGGCCATATTCATTTAGCAATAATTTATATTCCAAGCCTTTATTAGCAGGGATCACAATATCAATCACATCAGCTCGTACACCTTGCTGCTCACGGGCTTGCTTAATCTCAACGACACTAGGCGCATCAATAATGATCATTTCGTCAAGGTTTGTCTGATCACTGATAACGTCTTTACTGCTATTTGGTGCCTGCGCAGCTTGTGCTATTTGAGTGAGGCCTAGTGCACTCCCCATTCCTGTCGGATCGATGTTGTATTCAGCAGGTAATATGGCGACAACTAATACAATCAGTCCAACAATGGTGGCAATAACACTTGCCTTAATAAGTGTGGCTGTAGATTGCACTTGAACTGTGCTGTTTTGAGATGTGCTATTTTTAGTTTTTTCAGAGTGTTGCATGGTCAATCCTTTTTAAATCAATTTATTAACGTTATGGGTAAAGCGTGTGGATAATTAAGCTAATAACGCCATTAACTGACGAAATACCCCGTTAGTTGAAAGCCCACGAGCATAAGGCCTGCGCTCATTAACCCAGTGTTAGTCGCGACTGAAAAACGCATAAAACTCGGACTTCGACGCCATGCACTCATTAGAATTAACACCAAGGCTAGGGCCATGAATTGACCTATTTCGACACCGACATTAAACGCAATAATGTTGGTGACTAAACCATCTTGCGGCAAATTAAATTCTTGTATTTTGGTGGCTAAACCAAAGCCGTGAAACAAGCCAAAAATTAGTACGGCCAGTTTGGTATTGGGCTGAATTCCCCATAAACGTTTAAAACCTCCCAAGTTATCAAACCCTTTATAAATAATAGAAAACCCAATAATGGCATCGATTAAATAGGCATTGATATTGATGTCGTTAAATACGCCCCACAATAAAGTAACACTATGACCTATGGTGAAAAGGCTGACATATAACAGGACATCCTTGGCACGATATAAAAAGAAAATCACTCCTACTAGAAACAGTAGGTGATCATATCCCGTCAGCATGTGTTTAGCGCCAATATAGATAAAAGGCAGAATCGAGACACCTTGATTCTGGGTTAGAAATTGTTGGGTGGTTTCATCCACTCCGTGGGCATAAATGGAGAAAGAGCACATGAGTGCTAAAGACGTCAGTATTACTTTTAGGGAGCAGGCTAACTGCCGGCTTCCTTTATCATTCCAAATCATTATTTTTATTCCAATAAGTCACAGTGTTTTCACGCCCAATAAGCAAGTAGCAGCTAAAATTGGCGCGATACACAAATGATGAGCGATGATGTTCATACTCACGTCGACATCATTTCACTCAACTTTTTACTTTAAGGCCTGTTGTTAAGGTCTGTTATTAAGACCTAAGGCGAATAAATAGCGATTTATTGGTATGGAGGGGGAATAGGCGGCGCGTATTGCAACGCTAAATAAGCGATATCATTATCGCTAAGGGTACTTGTGTGAGTAAATTCAGCGACAAACAACGACTCTACTGGTGGATGCGATGGTGAGTGAGAATGACTACCGTGTTCATGTTCAGACACCGCATTTTCCAGAGTGGATGATGGTGTATTCGACTGAAGAATATCTTGCTGGGTTTCAGTGGCATTAAAGCTGATGTCACTCTGGTGAGAGTGCTGATGCACTGAGGGTTTTGAAGGAGCCGTTTCGTGTTCATTGCCTGTATGGAACAGGTGAATATGATGATGCTTAACCTGACTACCTGATGGGTGTTCATTATGAAGGTATTGAACTGAAAATGCAGAGCTTATGCCTGCAAACTGACATAGCAACACCAAAAACACGATTAACAATGTCATGGTGGGTTGGCTAGAGGGGCGTGTGAGTACCCCAAATGTCAGAGTGCGATTTTTCAGTGAAAATAACTCATTATAATATAGTGAAACGATTTTAAGGCTGTAAGCACAGTTTAAGTATCAACCGTGATTAAAGCAGATCGCAATCTAAACTGCTAGCGCACGATATTAAATTATCGGTTTAATCGGGCCGCGAATTTTGGCTATCTGGTTACAGCTTGCTGTTTGCGAGCAGTCTTCAAGTACAACTAACATGTGGTCGATAAAACGTTGGCTGGCAAGGCTGATATAACGTCTCGATGGATAGACTAAATAACACTTTCCCTCATAAGGTGCGGTGTCTTTAAACAGCATTTCCAGTTGTCCAGAATCAACGTAATCTTGGCAAAAAGGCATTGGCATCATCGCGATGCCTATACCTGCTAGCGCCGCTTCTAAGCAAACGGAAAGGTTATTGACACATAAATTTCCTTTCACTTGTAATGTCATATCTTGGCCGAACGGGACTTCATTAAAAATGCGTCCATTGGGATATCGAAATAGTATCGAGTTGTGCTCGCTGACATCACAGGGGGTTTCTGGATAGCCGGCTTTTTTTAAGTACTCTGGGCTGGCAAAAAAATGCACGGTTTCGCTGAGCATATGTCTTGCGACCATTTCATTTTCGTTAAATGAGTCTTCTAGCATGAAGGCCAAATCAATGTTGTTGCGGATCATATCTTGAGGTTCGGCGCTGACAATAATTTCGACAGTGATCGACGGGTTAAGATCCATAAACTGAAAAATGGCTTGGCTAATTTGCATTAACTCAGGAATTGGGTAAATGAGAATACGTAAATGACCAGCAACTTCTGCTTTTTCATCAGTGATTTCAGACAAGGTTTGCTCAAGTTCTGACATCATTGAAGTGGTTTTATCGTAAAAATGGCTCCCCGATGCAGTCAATGTCATGGAGCGACTTTGGCGATGAAACAGCTTTACCTCTAGTTCATCCTCAAGTGCTTGCAAACGGCGGCTGAGTGTTGATTTTGGCAGGTTTAATATATCCGCAGCTTCAACGAGGCTACCGGTTTCAACGATTCTATGGAACAGTGAAATATCTTCAGTTTTCATGTATACAACTCTTTAAATTTAGCCACTCATACAGCCAGTTTCTACTAACCGACTTTTAGTATGCTCACATTAAAAAGTCGATAGATAGCAAGTCATTATAGTCTCATTTTATGGAACTTGTAGTTCCATATCATTCCGTTTTATTCAACTTAATTCATTGCTATTGTTGCGCCCTGTTTACATTCGTGTCACATGATGTTGTTCCATTTAGGAAGCTCGATAATGAAATATCTTTTACTGCCATTTTCACTGTTATTATTTATGTTAATGACATCGGGCTGCACTGCAGATTCGGTTAAAGTGGCGCCGCCTGTCATTCGTCCAGTGAAACTGCTTACGATTACCGATGTTAACGCAGGCTCTATTCGCGCGTTTCCAGCAAAAGTGGCGGCCACGAAGCAAGCTAACTTAGCTTTTCGTGTCTCTGGTCATTTAGTTGAGTTGTCACTGGTTGAAGGCCAGCAAGTTAACAAAGGTGATGTATTAGCAAGGCTTGATAGTCGTGATGCTCAAAATGCATTATTAAATCGTGAGGCTGATTATGAACTTGCAGCTGCGGACTTTACACGTAAAGGTGAATTACTACGTCGCGAGTTGATTTCAGCTGCTGAATACGACCTGGCTAAAGCCCAGCTTAAATCTTCAAAAGCGAACCTTGCCAATGCTAAAGATCAGCTGAGCTACACCGAACTGAAAGCGCCATACGATGGCACTATTGCTAAAATCGATATGGATAACTTTCAAATGGTGCAGGCTAACCAAGGGTTATTAGTGTTGCAAAAAAATAGCGATATTGATGTGGTGATTCAGGTACCAGAGTCGCTCGCAAGTCGTGTGACCCAATTTAATCCTCATACAGCGTTTATTCCTCAAGTGCGTTTTGCCACTAACCCTGAAAAAGCCTATCCAATTAGTTTAAAAGAGCATGCGACACAAATTACCCAAGGTACGCAAAGCTATGAAGTGGTGTTCACATTACCTCGCCCACAAACCATGACCGTATTGCCTGGCATGAGTGCGGAAGTCAGTCTTGATGTGTCGGTATCTGAGCAAAGTCATATTACCGCGGTTGTTCCTGCGAGCGCAGTCGTCAAGCGAGATGTTGACGGCCAACACATTGTTTGGGTCTTTGGTGAAGACTTAGGCTCGGTTAAACAGCGTATTGTTACCATAGGCAATGTGACCACCCATGGCATTGAAATTATCAAGGGAGTTAACGTTGGCGATCAAGTGGTTGTTGCTGGAGTGCAGTATCTGTCAGAAGACCTTGCCGTGAAGCCTTTACGCTGGCAGCGAGGTGTTTAACTGATGAACTTTGCAGAGTATTCGATCACCCATAAGCTGATCAGCTGGATGTTCGCCTTGTTGTTACTTGTTGGCGGCAGTGTGTCTTTTTTCAGTTTAGGTCAGTTGGAGTTTCCTGAGTTTACCCTCAAAAATGCATTGGTCGTTACTGCATATCCAGGGGCATCGCCTGAGCAAGTGGAAGAAGAAGTCACCTTGCCACTTGAAGATGCCTTGCAGCAACTTGATGGTATTAAGCACATTGTGTCAGTCAACAGCGCGGGTTTATCGCAAATTGAAATCGAAATTCAAGAGCAATACGACAAAGCGGCATTACCGCAAATCTGGGATGAAGTGCGTCGTAAAGTGAATGACAAAATCGCTGAATTACCGCCTGGTGCCTATACCCCATCAGTAATTGATGATTTTGGCGATGTATACGGTATTTTGCTGAATGTCAGCGGTGAGGGCTATAGCAATCGTGAACTACAAAACTATGCTGATTTTTTGCGTCGTGAATTAGTCTTGGTTGATGGCATTAAAAAGGTCACTATCGCAGGTAAAATTGCCGAGCAAGTGGTGGTGGAAATTTCCCAGCAAAAGCTCAATGCATTGGGGTTAAATCAGGATTACATCTATGGCTTAATTAACAGCCAAAACGTGGTGTCCAACGCGGGTAGTATTCGCGTTGGTGACAATCGTATTCGTATTCACCCAACGGGTGAGTTTGATAGCGTCAGTGAAATGAAGCATTTAATGGTGAGTGCGCCAGGCAGTGCTAAATTAATCTACTTAGGCGATATCGCAACCGTTTATAAAGATACCGAAGAAACCCCAAATAATATTTATCATGCCAATGGCAAGAATGCATTATCGATTGGTATTTCGTTTTCAAGCGGCGTAAACGTGGTCAACGTCGGTGAAGCGGTTAATGCCAGAATGGCTGAGCTTAATGGCGAATTACCGATTGGTATGGCGCTAGAAACCGTTTATGACCAAAGTAAAATGGTTGATCAAACCGTTAATGGTTTCTTAATTAATTTAGCGGAATCCATCGCCATTGTGATTGGTGTTTTGTTGATATTTATGGGCGTTCGCTCAGGAATATTAATAGGTCTGGTATTGCTGCTGACCATTTTGGGTACCTTCATTGTGATGAATGTGCTTAACATCGAGCTGCAGTTGATTTCATTAGGCGCCTTGATTATTGCACTCGGCATGCTGGTGGATAACGCCATTGTGGTGACTGAAGGCATATTAATTGGCATTAAACGAGGTAAAACTCGCCTTGAAACAGCCAAAGAGGTCGTAACACAAACTCAATGGCCGCTACTTGGCGCAACCATTATTGCCATTATTGCATTCGCCCCGATTGGATTGTCAGATACCGCCACAGGTGAGTTCTGTGTGTCGTTATTCCAAGTGCTATTAATATCGCTGTTCATTAGCTGGGTGACAGCGATGACCTTAACGCCTTTTTTCTGCAATATCATGTTTAAAGATGGCGACGAAAACGCGAGCGGTAACGATGAAGACCCATATAAGGGCTGGTTATTCCAAACGTATCGCAACTCGTTAACCCTCGCAATACGTTTTCGTGTCGTGACTATGGTGTTAGTTGTTGCGGCATTAATGACATCGTTAGTGGGCTTTGGCCATGTAAAAAACGTGTTTTTTCCTGCTTCAAACACGCCGATTTTCTTTGTTGACGTTTGGATGGCAGAAGGCACTGATATAAAGGCAAGCAAAGCCCTTTTACATAAAATTGAGCAAAACCTGTTAGCTGAACAAGCAGAAAGTGATGTTGGTTTAGTTAACTTGACCACAGTATTAGGCCAAGGTGCGCAACGATTTGTGTTGCCATATGTACCAGAAAAAGGCTATAGCGCCTATGGTCAGCTATTAATTGAAATGACCGACTTAACCACAGTAAATAGCTATATGCGTATTTTAGAAAATGAGCTTAGTGCTCGTTTTCCTGAGGCGGAATACCGTTTTAAATACATGGAAAATGGCCCAAGCCCTGCAGCGAAAATTGAAGCGCGTTTTTATGGAGAAGATCCAAAGGTACTGCGTGAGCTAGCCGTGCAGGCAGAAGCTATTTTCAATGCCGAGCCAACAGCGGTAGGTGTGCGTCATAACTGGCGTAACCAAGTGCCGATGATCCGTCCTCAATTAGCATTAGCCCAAGCCCGTGAAACGGGGATCAGTAAAACTGACTTAGATGATGCGCTACTGACTAACTTTAGTGGTAAACAGGTGGGGACATATCGGGAAAACAGTCACTTGTTGCCGATTGTCGCACGTGCGCCAGCCAGTGAGCGACTCGATGCCGAAAGCATTTGGAAACTCCAAGTGTGGAGCAGTGAAAACAATACCTTTGTACCAGCAACGCAGGTGGTGTCAGGGTTTGATACTGAGTTTGAAGATCCACTAATCATGCGCCGCGACCGTAAAAGGGTATTGTCGGTTTTGGCGGATCCTGAAAATGGCACCGATGAAACGGCCGATTCAGTCTTTCGTAAATTACGCCCAGCCATAGAAACGATTGAATTACCACCAGGATACGAACTTGAGTGGGGCGGCGAGTATGAAGTCTCAACTGAAGCGCAAGAGTCTGTATTTAGCTCATTACCGCTGGGTTACTTAGCAATGTTTCTGATTACAGTATTACTGTTCAATTCAGTCAGACAGCCATTAGTTATTTGGTTTACCGTGCCTCTAGCTGTAATTGGTGTGGTATCAGGTTTGTTGCTTTTTGATGCACCGTTTAGCTTTATGGCACTCCTGGGCTTACTAAGCCTAACTGGGATGGTGATTAAAAATGGCATCGTCCTGGTGGATCAAATTAACCTTGAGTTATCCCAAGGAAAAGATCCCTATAAAGCAGTGGTCGATTCCTCAGTGAGCCGTGTTAGGCCTGTTTTAATGGCAGCCATTACCACAATGCTCGGGATGATCCCGCTACTCAGTGATGCCTTTTTCGGCTCAATGGCGATTACTATCATCTTTGGTTTAGGCTTTGCGTCGGTGCTGACCTTGATAGTATTACCAGTGACATACACCATTGCTTTTCGTATTCCTTTGCAGGGTAAAACGGGGTAGAAATTACAATCTTCTATTGAATTGGTTTTCCCTAAAACCGAACGTTAGCCTTGCTGATGTTCGGTTTTGTTTTTTAGGCCTAAGCGATCAAATACTAGACTAGAAGCTTGGTTCTGCTAAAATTGAGCAATCGTTCAAAAGTAAATTGTAGAGTGCCAATATGAGTAAACCTGCCAAATTCAATCGTGAAGATATTATTCACAAAGCGGCCAATTTATATTGGCAAAAAGGTTTCCATGCCACTTCAATGCGCAACCTGCAAGAAGTGATTGATATGCGTCCAGGCAGTATTTACGCTACTTTTGGCAGTAAAGAAGGCCTGTTTAAAGAAGCATTGCAATATTACGCGCAAACGGGTGTACAGGCATTACATGCTTGTCGCACTGAAACGAGTTCACCATTACAGGCGCTGAAGTTATTTATTGAGCGCTCAGTAATGGGCAGTAAATGTGACACGCAAGCGCCGAGCGGTATGTGTATGTTGGTTAAAACCGTCGCTGAGTTGACCGAAGATAATGCTGATTTGCTGGCAGAAGCCAAGCTGTCGCTAGTCATGATTGAAACTGAATTTGCTAAGCTGTTAACCGAGGCGCAAACGTGTGGTGAGCTAAACGCAAGCCAAGATGTGCAAGCGTTAGCACGTTTTGTACAAGTGCAGATTATTGGTATTCGCACCTATGCGCATGCCAATCGTGACTCGGATACGATTCAGCAATTGATTGATGATTTGTTTAGCACGCTTGCTGTAAATAAATGATGTAAGCACAGGCTTATTTTTTCACTTATTACTTATCACTTATCACCTATAACTAATCACCTATGATAAATAACTTATCATCATTAAAGATTAGGGCGCATTGAATATGACGACTACACTCGCTTTTGATGTTTACGGCACGCTCATTAACACCCATGGCGTGTTAGTTGAGCTAAGCACGATGGTGGGTGACAAGGCGACAGCTTTTTCAAATCGTTGGCGTGAAAAGCAATTAGAGTATTCATTTCGCCGTGGGCTAATGCAGCGCTACGTAGCGTTTTCTGAATGCACTCGCCAAGCGTTAGATTACACCTGTCAGTATTATCAAATCGATTTATCAGCTGAGCAAAAACAGCGCCTAATGCATTGCTATAAAACCTTGCCAGCATTTGATGACGTTAAACCCAGCTTGCTTGCCCTTAAGGCTGAAGGGTATCGTTTATTTGCTTTCTCAAATGGCACTAATGAAGCGGTTGAAACCTTATTAACCTCGGCAGGTATTGCAGAATTTTTTGAAGGTGTAGTGAGCGCTGATGAAATCCAAACCTTTAAGCCTAACCCTGCTATTTATCAGCACTTTTTAAGCCGAACAGACAGTGTTGCAGCTAACACATGGCTCATCTCCAGTAATCCATTTGATGTGACTGGCGCCATATCAGCTGGCATGTACGCCGCATGGGTTCAGCGTAGTCCTAAAGCTATATTTGACCCGTGGGAGATTAAACCGACACGGGTCGTTAATAGTTTACAAGCCTTGTCTGAGCAATTAGCCTCTGATGAATAAAAAGCTAATTAACGCACGCAGTTTAGGAGTCAGTTAAGGATAGTGAGTCTAAAATACCTTGGCCACTGTGAATACCGCCTTCATTTTCGCTCGCAGGTTTACTGCGGATCAAGTACCCAGCATAACCATCAAACTCCGTGACGGGCTCACCGTCGTAAAAGGCGGTAAATAAGCCTATCTCACTCACCAAATCATCAATTTGGCTTTGCTCGGTATCGCGAACCCCTATGGTTGGCTTTTCACGTTCATGGGGAAATAATCGCATCATTAGCGCCCAGGCATCATATTCTTGTGGTCGTAACTGACTGAGCTTTTGGCTGATGTCTTCACCAAATACACAATGGCCTCCACCTTCACCTTGATTTTTAAGGACCCAAGCTTGTTTATCGGCTTGGTTGTTAAACCAATCTATGGAGCTTGGATTAACGGGTTTCATATCTGCCAGTACACTTTTGACCAAGTTGGCTTCATGTAGACTCAATCCCCAGCGAGCATATTCTTTGGCTGGCATGGTGGTGAGCAACATTTGCATGGTTTTGCTGGTGGCCAATTGTTGACTGAACGTCGCGTTGACCGCCACATGATGCTGTTCGATAAACAGTCTGGTTTGACTTAAGGTATGGCAACACACTGGCTCGTTGAGCTTTGGAGCGCAGTAGTCTGAATACTGATAACCTGCACGCAAGTACACCACATCAATCGCACCGACATCTTCAAGGATTAAACGCTTATCTGCACCGGTTGAAAGCTGGCTACTTAACTGCTTAAAGGTACGTCTTACGGTGCGTAAACCTTGTTTTTGTAATTCAACTTCGAGTAAATGCTGATCATAAACGTTGTCTTCGTTTTCTTGCACCACCATCAAGAAGGTGGGTTTGCCTTGCTCCGCAAACGTAGCTTTTACCTTTTGTCCTGCCTGCGCAATACCATAGGCAAGTTGGGTTAAGCCGTGATTGATTGCCGGCGTTGATTGTGGGTCAGCGCCCCAGTTTTGATAAGTGTCTGGCCATTGGGTTTGCATATAGGCATGAAACTCAGATGCACGTTGACCAAAAGGCGCCATACCTGCAGCAATGCCGTTAAATTCAATCACTTTTGCACCGTGTTGGCGGTCATCCATGAAGTCAGTGCGCATTAATAGTAACGGCTTACGTGCCGCGGTATGTCGATTAGTACTGTCGCCATGAGCTTGGTGGTGTAATGATAATAAGCGCTCAAAAAATGGGTCAGCTTTAGCCACATCGCGTAAAGAGTGTTGTAGAAAATCATGATCTTCAGACACATTATTAATCAGCTTAGTGATGATTGGCGTGACATTACGCAGATGCTCATACACTTCACGCTCCATTGTCATCGGCGCAATACTGAATGGGCAATGTCTTGCTGTGTTATCTGCTTGGCGAAATGCGACGCCATGCATAATGGCCCATTCACTTGCATCTTCAATTACTTGCTGAGGAATTATGTTCTGTGTCTTACTGTTCATCATGTCTCCAAAAATGGTTTTTACTGCTTGTTGCTAGATTTTGAAAGGCGCTAGTGTCCATACAAATACCAGCGACATTAATAAGACGCAGACAGATAAAAAAAGACGCAAAAATAAATTCGTTATACTGACGCGGCCGCAAAGCACTTGTCAGCTCAGATGGATTAATGCTTTAAGAAGAGAGAGTTAATCGCCATCGCAGGTATATGAGTAACAGCTTTTATGTGAATAACTTCTTTTATTTGAGTAGAGCTGATAGTTAAATAGATAGTTAAATAAGCTGATCTCAAAAAAATTAGCAGACCTGGATTGATTAAGATTAACTAAGGCTGGCATTTAGGGCCACAGTTGGTTTTTTTGGGATAAAAGTCTGTAATGCCTTCTTGACCGATTTCAAAATCACAGCAAGCCATCATTTTCTCTCTAAGTTTTACTCGACTTCGCTGCACTCGACTCTTAGCCCCTGACAGTGAAATACCCAACTGTTCAGCAATCGCTTGTTGGGATATGCCTTCGAGTTCAGCTAAGCGCAGCGGTAAGCTGTATTTTTCTGGTAACTCGTCAATGAGTGGTTGTAAGCATTGGGCTATTTCGTCACGAGCCTCTGCGCCAGTATCTTGCTCTTCAGCAATCAGATCTTCTGGCAACTGTTCATGGGGCTGGCGCTGTCGATAAAAATCCATGATGGTGTTGTGGGCGATGCGATATAGCCAACCTTTTAAACTGCCTTTGGATTTTAACTGATGCAAGTTGCTACTGGCTTTAATGTAGACCTCTTGCAGAATGTCATCCACATCATCAATCCGTTTATGGACATAACTGCGAAGCTGTATTTTGTGATTTTGCCATTCAGATAACATTAATCTATACCTTAAATTAAAAATGACTCTTATTAAATCTAGATTTAAATACTAGACGATGACCAGCTTAAAAAGACGCAAAACTTTTGCTTATTTGAGTTAAATCGTACCTACTAGAACACGGCCAGTTCATACCATTGATTGAATACGCTCAGTGCACACAGCTAAGTGGATATACTCAGTAGATATAGCTCAGTGTACACAAGAGTGACTCACAGTATAATAAGTGTTATTCGCGCTTTATTCTGTAAAGTCATTTTACAAACACGATTGATGAGTTATGCCTAATGCCAACGATTAACCAAATGGGTTGCCCTGAATCCGTAGTTTCAGAGCAAGAGCTTAGTTCTGAAGTAAATCCTTCTCATCAGCATTTTAAAATCTTTAAACCCTTTGGTTTTTTAAGTCAGTTTGTGCCTGAAACTCGTAAGAAAAAGCACTTATTGGGTGAGCTGCATGCTTTTCCAGAAAAAACCATGGCAATTGGCCGATTAGACCATGACTCAGAAGGGCTGTTGCTACTGACAACAGACGGCATGATGAGTCATAAAATACGCAGTAAAGGCATTGAGAAAGAATACTATGTGCAGGTGGACGGTGATATTACCCCCGAGGCTATTTCAATGTTACAAAGCGGCGTTGAAATTGGCATAAATGGCAGTAAATATCTCACCTTACCTTGCAAAGCGTTTAAGTTAAAAGCCGACCCAGAATTACCGAGTCGAGGACGAAAAATCCGCGACCCAAGACATGGGCCAACCAGCTGGGTATCAATTACTTTGTGTGAAGGCAAGAATCGTCAAATACGTAAAATGACAGCTGCAGTGGGATTTGCAACATTGCGCTTGGTCAGAGTACGGATTGGGGATATCCATATTGATAATATGGATGCTGGGGAAGTGATTGAGCTAGATGGGTTTGATCAAGCACTGGGTAGTTAATTTTAGCTTTAAAGTTGACTGCCAAGATATGAAATATTAGTTTTCACTAGTTTCTAAGCTACATATAGCGCCAAAACTATTGATACACAAGTTAAAATGAAAATGAGAAAACTAGAGTTTTTAGACTCTGAATTAATATATAGAAATAAAGTGCCAAAAAAGTATGTTATATGCAGAGATGCCATCATAGCGTAATCGTCAGGGACTTCTTTCCCTGTTAGAGAAAGAACAACTCTTAGAAGAATAAGTAGTATAGAAATATAGAATAACAAACGAATTAACCATATTCGAAAGTGGTCGTCTGATTGACTCGGTTTGATATTTTTAGCCAGAAATACTTTTTTGATGATTACTAAAATCTCTTTATCTGTACCGTTAAACTTAAACATATTGTTATTTGTTCTCGTAATCATCATAAAAATACAAAGGGTGAAACTATCTGTTTTAACTCATTGATTTATATAATCCTACATTTGATATGTTAATGATGTAAAGTGATCCATTGTAAATCGCCTTGTGGCCAATAAAGTCGTGGCGCTTCGCCCACACCCGACGAAAGGGAAACAACAGCTTTTCCCTTCTCGACATCCCTAGCCGCCCCAACGAAATTACTCTTCCAAAGCGAGTAAGCTTCATGCTTATTTGAAAATAGCTAACGCTTTAGAACGGCCATCCATGGCCAACTAAAGCTATCCTGACATCCTGTCAGGCTCACTCTATTTTCTTCAACGCATTTCAGCAATTTCAATGGGGACTCTTGAGCCTGCAGCTTCATTTGCTGATTCAGATTTTAAGAAATTACCAAATAAAGTTAAATCGAAGATAAAAAATTCCCAGATGCAAGCGCGGCTGTGACCGTCCATGACATGGCGAAGTTTCACAGTGTGAAACGCTCTGAGCGAGAGGCATGGATGGCGAACTGGCCGTTTAACAAGGATGTTATTCGTCATGGCCGAGCTTTCAGGGACGAACTTGTAGCGTGTCACAGCAGCGCTTGCATGAGAGCCTGCGGCAGGCAATGGATTAGATTGACGTTATGGGTTTAGATAAATTAGCCAATATTAAATGGGTTACGTTGAACCGACCACTAAAACGGGGAAGAGCAACTGGCCGTTTAAACAAGGATGTTATTCGTCATGGCCGAGTTTTTAGTGACCTTTTGATTCGTATAAAGAGGGCGCGTGTCACTGCTGTGCTTTGCATGAGAGCCTGCTGCAAGCTATGAACATTTTAGCTAATACCGACTTTTGACGTTACTTCATTGCTCGTCAATAACATCTAATTCCCGACTAACGCGTCAATTATTTTTTGTTTTATAATTCATTGAGATAGATGAAATTATTTGATTCTTTAGTTTGGTGTCAAAAATGAAATAAAATGCTGTAACTAAGCTGATACTCTTTAGTTTATTTTATTAAAATTCAATGAATTAGCATAAGTTGCATTTTGACGCCGGTGTCAAAATATTGCTAGTTGAAACAGTGATTATTACGCTAGATAATTGCTTCGACTTTATCAGAGTATCAGCTCCTATAGTTCACTCCATTTAGTCTTTTTCCTTATTTTACTTTATCTCTTTAACTCCCAAGGAGTGACTTGCTGTGTCAAAGCAAATATTTAAACTTTCATCAATTCTTACTGCCATGTATTTCATCGTGCCTACTACAGCTCAAGCTCATGGCTGGGTAGAGTTTCCTGAGGCGAGACAATCAATCTGTTATGAGCAAGGTGGACTTTGGACTGGTAATCCACCTAATGCAGCTTGTGCTGCGGCACTGCAAGAGTCGGGCACCTACCCATTTATTCAACGTAATGAAGTGGCTATTAACATTCAAGCGCCAGATTACCTTGATCAAAACATTGTTAAAGCAGCCATTCCAGACGGTTCATTATGTTATGCCAATGACTCGCAAAAAAGTGGTCTAGGTATCGCGCATTCAGACTGGACGCGCACTGAAATCGCGCCAGGGACGTTTGAATTTGTTTTCAATGCAACAGCGCCACATAACCCGTCATACTGGGAAATCTATCTAACAAAACCCGGAGTTGATGTATCCCAAACTCTTAAGTGGGATGATTTAGAATTAATTCAAGAATACGGTGATATTACTGTAGGTGCTGATAAAAAGTATCGCATGAACGTGACTATTCCAGCAGATCGCAGTGGTGATGCCGTGTTGTATACAAGATGGCAGCGTATCGACCCTGTCGGTGAAGGTTTCTATAACTGTAGCGACATTACCATTACTGGTGATGAACAGCCTCCGGTTGATCCAGACTTACCTTACTTAAATAAAGGTGAGCAATTTATCCCGAGTGACATCAGCATTAATACCCCTCAAATCGGTGAGTCGGTTAAATATGATGTGCTGAATCAATATGGTGAAGTACATAACTCATTTAGCATTAAAATCACTACTGATAATCAACTCGATTGGGATCGCTTATTAGCATCGCAAATCAGTGGCTACTACGAAACTAATCACAGTGGTCATGTGTTTATTGGTGATTGGCATGCTGAAATGAATCACTACATGTATTTTAGAGATAACCTACATGCTAATTACTTTAATTCAAAAGATGAGCGTGCTTCAGGTGTATTCAGTATTGTTGCTGAAGAAATTGACCCACAATTAAAAGCTGTTATCACGCCACAGGCTTTACAAGAAATTGAAATTGCTGAGGTAGAGCACGGTACTGTAGTCGTGCTTCATCCACATAATACCCAAGGTGAGTTTGATAGTGTGCAATGGGCGCAATTAAGTGGTCCTGCCGTAAATGTTGAGCAAGGTTTGTATAGCGAACTAATGGTTAATACTGAGCAATTAGATAGCCAAGGTGAGCATGAATTGTCGTTTAGATTAACGGTATCAAACAACGAAGGCAGTGACAGTTCAGTATATGGATTCACTGTAATCGGTGAAGAAGAAACGCCTGAAGTTCCTCCTGTTGAAGGTGATTGGGATGCGGATAAGGTTTATGTTGAAGGGGATACAGTAACGTTTGATGGCCGAACTTGGACAGCGAAATGGTGGACCCAAGGTGAGCAACCTGGCACGACAGGTGAGTGGGGCGTTTGGCGATAATATCGCTTTGCTAATAGCCATTATTGGTAAAACTAGAGCCACTTAATCAATGACATTAAAGCCAGTTTAGTTAGCTAAACTGGCTTTTTATTTTTTAGCATTTCCTGATCTGCTTTATCGAGTAGTTCAACAAAGTCAGTATTAAGATCCACGTCAATAATGCCGATGGAAACACTGTAATCAGGTAGATTAGGGCTGTGTCTGGCCGATAAAAAACCTTTCTGTAATCGCTGTTTGATCACCGTTTGGTCGTTCTTATTTTCTAATAGCACTAATGCCACAAATTCATCGCCACCAATGCGGCCAATAACGTCGCTTTGACGCACAGTTGCTTTTAACACCACACCAATATGTTGGATTAGTTCATCTCCCACTTTATGGCCAAATTGGTCATTGATCTGTTTAAAGTTATCCACATCTAAATAGCATAATCCTAGTTTGGCTTGATTGCGTTTTGCTAAAGATATGCGTTGTTTACCTAAGACTTCAAAGCCTCGGCGGTTATTAATTTCTGATAGCGGATCGGTAATCGCAAGTTGCTGCATTCGGCCATATAGGTCGATTAAGGTGAGATCGGATTCAAGGATATCTTTTAACTGTTCAATGAGCTCTAGATAACTGGGTTCATATTCTGTTTGGTCGAAGTCCATCACACAAAAAGTGCCGAAAGGCGTGCCGTCGGGCCAAAAAACCGGTACACCTAAGTATGAAGTAAAGCCATCATTATGGACTTCGGGGTTGGTATCCCAGCAGGGATCGATAGGGGCATTGGCAACATAAAGTGGCTCACCTGTTTCAACGATCCTGCGGCAAAATATATTGGCTTCAGGTTCAATGATAATACCGGCTGCGTAAGGGTTGCTGCTTTGTTGACTGGCAATAGTGACTTGAAACCCATCAGGAGTGTATTGGACTAAAAAGCCCGCGGGAGCATGAAACACTTTGGCGAGAAGGTTGACTATTTTTTGCCATTTATCGAGCGAAATTAGCTCATTAGGTTTATCAAGTAGGAAAGTTTTGGGATCAAGTATTGTTTTTTTATTCATTGTTCAGTCCGTCATACGTTCATGAATAATTTAATTATAGTGCAAAAAATTGAGTAGAAATTTATGGTCTATTTATTGCGATGAATATAGATAAACAGCAGCTCAATGAGCTGCTGTTAAGGGGGATTTGCAAGTTCACTGTTGGCGAATTGCGATTGCGATTGCAAATTGCCGATTGCTATTGTTTAGCGAGCAGCTCAGTCAGCACTTGCTTGTAAGTCTCAACTGGGTGAGCGCCATTTAATGCGCTGGTGCGATTAAACACGACCGTCGGAACAGACGATATACCTGCAGCCGTCCATTGATCTTTTTCTGCTTTTAGATGTGCTCTGACTTCTGGGTTATCCAGTAATGCCATGGCTTCGTCAGCATCTAGGCCGACTGCGGCAACTTCACTGGCTAATACATTTCTGTCGGAGACATCTTTATGCTCGGTAAAATAGGCACTGAATAAACGCAGTTTTAGCGCTGTTTGCTTACCTTGAGATTTGGCATAATCCAGTAAAATATGAGCATCAAAGGTGTTAACGATTTTTGAATCGTCATTAAAGTTAAATGCAAACCCTTG
Source organism: Shewanella sp. 10N.7 (assembly GCF_020806285.1). Classification (NCBI taxonomy): domain Bacteria; kingdom Pseudomonadati; phylum Pseudomonadota; class Gammaproteobacteria; order Alteromonadales; family Shewanellaceae; genus Shewanella; species Shewanella sp. 10N.7. Next base: position 13,593 of record NZ_JAJGZS010000023.1, on the reverse strand, counting down.
ATCGGCGCCACGTTGGGTGATGTTTTCTCGAGCTTTAGCGCTGTCTTGTGCGCTAGAACCATATTTACGCGCAACGTGATCACGTAAGTTTTCCCCTTCTGCTGGCATATCGGGATTGAGTTCGAACGGTTGCCATTCAAGCTCAATTTGATCTTCAATACCGAGTTCAACAATCGCCTGGTTTAAGCTGTTGTAACCAATGATGCACCATGGACATACGACGTCTGAGACAACGTCGAGTTTAATTTTTGTCGACATAAAAGACCTTATACTGCTGAATAGAAAGAGGGGGGCAGTAAAACATTAAAGAGTGGATAATGCACCACTCTTTTCTAGTATGTTATTTACTTAGTCGCTTGCCAGTTAAACTGTTGGAATGGCTCATCAACGGGGGTTTTAGCCACATGGTTTACATAGTTACTGATCACTTTTTGCGATAAGCCTAAAATGATTTCCAGTAATTGTTGTTGGCCATAACCAGCTGCAAAAAAGGCTTCCATTTCTGCGTCAGATAACACGCCACGATTGCGCACCATTAATAATGTGGTGTCATGCAGCGCTTGCAGTTTAGCTGTTGGCATTGCGCCGCGGTTTCTTAATGCTTCAGTTAACGCAGCATCGACCTTCATTGAGTGAGCAATCCCAGTGTGAGCCGGTACGCAATAAGTACACTCATGCTCAACATTGATGGTTTGCCATACGACCGTTAACTCTTCAGCATCAAAAGATGACTGAGTGAAGAGGTTATGCAGTGACTGATACGCTTCAAATGTTGCTGGTGATTCAGCTAACACACCGTGCAGATTTGGCACCATACCATAGGCTTTTTGAGAACCTTCTAGCATGGCCTTACTTGCTTGTGGTGCAGTCTCGATACTGTGAATAGTAAATTTGCTCATGGTATTACTCCAATTTTTATTTAATAGGGCTTAAGCTGACAAAACCCTAAAATAGGATGTCATTTAAAAAAGTGCCGGGGTTAATCGCTCGGTATGGAAATACTATACCTTTAATTTGAACGTTCGTTCAAGTTATATTTTGAACAAGTGTTCAAAAATAAGATTGTGACTGCTTATCTCTATGATTTATCGTTATAATTTTTTTGGTGAGGTTGAAGTGGCAGAACGATAAATAACCATCATGGCATGTGCTAAATAGCCTTCGAGCTTTATGTTTAAGTGTTAACTTGCTATACATAATAATGACTTACTGATATTTCATCGTGTCACCCTATTATTTGTATCATTTGAGATTTTGGATAGATTTTATGAAAGGCCAATCGCCTTATAGCCGAATAGAACGCGTGCTTGATTATATTCATCACAATAGTGATAAGACGCTCGGCTTAGATGAGCTTGCTGAAGTGTGCCAGCTTTCTCGCTGGCAATTACAACGTATTTTTCAGCAGCAAACGGGCTTGAATGTGGCGCAGTATGTCCGAGAACTAAAGTTAAGTCTGGCTGCAGATAAAGTAGTGACTACTGATGATCGAATGTTGGATATTGCCTATCAATTTGGCTTTACCTCAGAGGTGAGTTTTAGTCGTTCTTTTAAGCAACTTTTTGGGCTTAGCCCTAGCCAATATCGCAGACGCGGCACCAAAGTCGGCTTGCGCAATGCAATAACTCAACGTGCTGAGCACTTTATTGATAGCACCTCATTACAAACCCGTATTGAACATAGGCCGGGCTTTACCGTTTATGGTGTATCTACTCCTGTGAATGGTTTACTGGCTGAGGCGCCGAATTTTGCGACCATAGTGCCGATTACATGGGCGTCGTTATTCAATCTGATTGACGATGAAGGGGCTTTAACGGCGCAAATGATTGGCGTTGTTGATACCCGATTACCTAAAGACCTGCATTACTGGGCTGCGCTTACGGTCGATATTGAGTTGCCTTTGGCGATTCAGGCGTTAGTCGAGTCGGAGCAATTAACCTGTTTAACAATACCAAGCCAAGAGTATGCAGTGGTGTCTTATCATGGCTTGCTAAGCGGTTTTGGTCAGCTAGTTGAATGGTTAATTTGTGACTGGTTACCTCAATCAGGTTTTGAGGGCGTTGATGGTTTTGATTTAGAGCATTATGGTGCCCTAAGTATCAATACGGATGAACCTTCCCATATGGAGTATTGGCTGCCGATTAAAAGCGTGACTTAATTTACTTCTATTGCCTCTCTCTTTGCATCTTGTAAGTGTGACACTTCTCTCGAAATAACATTTATTTTATAAATTCCTCCCTTCATGCACCAAATTGTTAAATGTATCTAGTTGAAACACTATATCATCCGCGCTTGATAATCATTCTCATTAGTATTCATGTTTACTGACATGGAATTGAACGTTAAAAAGGCAGAGGGCGGTATGGTCTCATCTAACAGTAGTAAGTCATTTAAATTATCCATGGTTGCAGCAGCAATGAGCGCATCTATGGTTTATAGCCAGCAAGTGTTAGCTGAAGAGATTAATGACTTATCGATTGAAATCCCAAAGTTTGAAACCATTACAGTTCTTGGCCAAGCCTATCGAAATACAGCGACTAAAACATCGCTAACGCCGCTTGAAACACCTCAAGGCGTCACTGTAATAGACAGCGAATTACTTGAGCAACGCGGTGTTAAGTCATTAAACCAAGCTCTGCGATATGTGCCAGGCGTGACCACTGAGCAAAAAGGTGGCGCTGTCACCATGTATGACACCTTTAATATTCGTGGTTTTGATGTTAATCAAAGCTACTATGACGGCTTAGTACTGCAGTCACTAACGGGTTGGAACTTACAGCCTCAAATTGACCCTGTAGCGCTTGAGCAAGTTGAAGTGTTTAAAGGACCAACGTCAGTACTTTACGGTTCAATGCCACCAGGTGGCATGGTCAACATGATTGCTAAAACCCCACAAGATGCACGCAGCACAGAAGTGAATGTGGCGGCAGGTTCTGATAATTTAATCGAAGCCTCTATTGATACCACTGGCCAAATTGGTGACAGTGATTTTTCTTATCGAGTGATTGCCTTAGCGCGCAGCAAAGATGGTCAAGTTGATCATACCGAAGAAGAACGTTTTGTGTTCGCACCTTCGATTGATTGGAACGTGTCGGACAGTACCTACGTAAACTTCAATCTGTACTACCAGAACGATCCATCAATGGGAATGAACTCATCATTGCCGTCATCAGGCATGATTTATGACAATCCAAACGGCAGCACTAGCTCATCGACTTTCGCTGGCGACAAAAACTGGTCTGAGTTTGAGCGTGAGTTTGTATTAGCGGGTTATAAAATCAATCATGATTTCAACGATAACTGGTCGTTTTTGCAAAACTTCCGCTATATGGATGCGACGTTAACGCAAAAGAATACTTACCATTTAGGTGATAACTTTGATCCTGAAACAGGCATCCTAGATCGTAACATTTACAGTACTGAAGAAAGCTCAACAGGTTTCACCATTGATAACCAATTATCAGGTTTAGTTTATACCGGTGATGTTGAGCATAACTTGTTGTTCGGTCTTGATTACCAAAAACTTGATGGTGTTTCGGCTTATTCAGAATATGGGATGACCAGCCAGTTTGGTACGTTCAATATCTTTAATCCGAATAACGACATGATCAACCCGTCAGAATTAAACTCGACTTATGATGCGACGGATGACGTTAAAGTTGAGCAAACGGGTTTGTATTTCCAAAACCAAATGCGCTACGACAATCTAATTATGATTTTGGGTGGCCGCTACGATGACTACAGCTCATCGAGTGAATATTCAGATGATTATGCTGATACAAACTCAGCTGCTGATCATCAAGAGTTTTCATACCGCGTTGGCGCAATGTATGAGTTTGAAAATGGGATTTCGCCATTTGTTAGCTATGCCACCAGTTTTGAGCCAGTTGCGGGGACTAAAACCGATGGTTCGACATACAAACCAGAAATGGGCGAGCAGTTTGAGTTCGGCTTGAAGTATGGCTCAGCAGATCAAAGCAAAACAGCGGCCTTGTCGTTCTTTAACATTGTGAAAAGTGATGCCTTAATGGCGAACCCTGATGATCCTTGGGGCGATAAACTGCAAATCGGTGAGATTGAATCTCGCGGCGCTGAATTCGAAGGCCAGTGGTTTGTTAATGACAATGTCGATGTCGCGGTTAATTACACCTATATCGATATGGAAATTACCAAAGACAGCGGCAACGGTTTGCAAGGTACTCAACCTATTTATGTACCGAAACATGCAGCATCATTGTGGACTAACTACCACATTGATGATGGTGCGCTAGCGGGTATGCGCATTGGCGGTGGTGTGCGTTATGTGGGCGAAATGCAAATGGACGCGATGAACACAGACCAAGTTGAATCATACACCTTAGTGGATTTATCAGTAGGTTATGATCTTGGCGAGTTCAGCAGCAGTTTATTAGGTGCTAGCGTTAATTTAGTTGCTAATAACCTATTCAACGAAGAGTACTACACCTGTTATGACTCAGTGAATTGTTGGTACGGCGCAGAACGTAACGTTGAATTAAACTTCAAATATAACTTCTAATTGCGTTTACGATAGCCATAAATACGGGGCGAAAGCCTCGTTTTATGGTTTTACTTATTTATGAAAGCTATTAGTAATAAAAGCTATTAGTAATGAATGCAAACTGACCAATGTAATAAGTGGCGATGCAATGAGTTTATCTGTTTTTAACGATATTTATCAGCAATGTGAACAAATCTCTCCTTACCTTAAAGGGGAGATTTTGGTTTCTGACGCTCCCGATTCATCACTGATTTCATCTCAGCAATCGAACTTACAAAACATTCGTTCTCTGCATCAAAGTATTAGGCAGCAATCGCCTGAAGCGGGCCAAGCTTATTGGCTGACTCGCAGCTGGGACTTACTGACTTGGCAGCCGCTGTATGTTGCTATTACAGCGATTTATCATTGCCAAGCCCTACCTGATTTATGCAATATGTCCCAGCGTCATCAAGACGGTGTAGTGGCAGGTTTTTGCTTTTCGTGCACTGACTGCAGCACGGGCGAGTACCATCAGTTGGTGAGCGCAGCGGGTCAGCAATTACTGACTATCTTTGAGCATTTTCGCCAAGAATTAGATCAATCAGTCCGTTGTCGGCCTCGATTTGTAGAGCATTTAATTGCAGATGCCTTATTGAATCGTCTACTCTTGTTGCAACAGACTAACCCTGAGTTTTCAACCTATTTTATCCGTCAGCAGGCGGCATTATGGTTAAATGCGTTGTCATTGCCAGACGAACATCTTAAGAAAATTCAGCTATCACCTATAACCAACCAATTAGTATTTACTCGTTCAAGTTGCTGCTCGGTGTATAAAACCGTCACTGGCCAGAAATGCGCTAATTGTCCCAAGCTAAAACAGAAGAGTGTTTAATGTACCAACTGAACGACGTCAAAGTTATCCGCGATCAACGTACCATTCTTGATATCGAGCAACTCAATATTGACCCTCATGCACTGACTGTGGTGCTTGGGCATAATGGCTCGGGTAAGTCGACACTGGTTAACTTACTTGCCAATCAATTTCAGCCTGAGCAAGGTAAAATCACCTTGGCAGATAAAACGTTAAGTAAATACAGCGCGAAAGACTTAGCTCGTACTGTGGCATATTTGCCACAAAAACTGCCTGAGGTGGCAGGTCTCAACGTGGCTGAACTAGTGCGTTTAGGGCGTTTTCCTTGGCGCGGTACTTTAGGGCGCTGGCGCGATGAAGACCAAGCGATTATTGAGCAAGCAATGGCAGAAACCGGCGTTTCTGATTTTAAAGATACTTTAGCGGATCAGTTATCAGGTGGTGAGCGTCAACGTACCTGGGTGGCGATGTTACTGGCGCAGCAAGCCAAATTGATGATTCTAGATGAACCCACCTCTGCGCTTGATATTCAGCATCAGTACCAGTTAATGGAATTACTCAGCCGTCTTAATAAAGAGACAGGGGTTGGCGTGATTGTGATTTTGCATGACTTGAACCTTGCACTGCGCTTTGCTACCCAAATTATTGCACTAAAGAAAGGCAAAATCGCTTTTCAAGGTGATACCGATATTTTGTTAGATGAAACCTTACTCAGTGATTTATACGCGACACCAGTGACATTAGTTGATCACCCAAGCAAGCCGCATAAGGTGGCGATTGTATGCTAAGAGTCGTGGTTTTATTGTGCTTAACCGCTGTGCTGATGATGCCACATAAAGGCTTTACGGATCAGCTCCGTAGTACTAACTCAATAATTGAGATTAAAGATAGCAATGGTATTCAGCAGTTTGCCAGCATTCCCACTCGAGTTGCCGCGTTGAATTGGGATGTTGCTGAGCAAGTACTTGAATTAGGCGTAACGCCCATCGCAATGCCTGATGTCGCTGGGTACAAAGAGTGGGTAATGAACCCAGCAGTGCCTGATGAGGTGATGGATGTGGGCACTCGCGTTGAACCGAACTTTCAGCGTTTGGCTGCGCTGAAACCTGATGTGATTATTATCGCTTCACCACAATTAGATTTATTGCCACGACTTGAACAAATCGCGCCAGTGTTATTTTTTCAAACCTACAGTGAACACCATGATAATGCCCAAGCTGCATTAGATAACTTTTTGAGCATTGCCAAGCTATTAGGCAAAGAGTCTGAGGCGCAAACGAGAATTGCTCAAATGCATGCTGTGATAGCCGAGCAAAAAAAGCAATTGCTGAGTGCCTATAACGGCACATTGCCGAAGGTCAGTACGTTTCGTTTTGCCAGTATGACTTCGGTATATTTATACGGTGATAACTCGACAGCGCAATACGCACTTAAATTATTAGGCATTGAACCCGCATTAAAAGTTGAAGCCACTCAATGGGGCCTTAAACAGCAGCGTTTAAAATCACTGCGTTATATTGGTGATGGTGTCGCGTTGTATTTTGAGCCATTTGCCCAAGAAACTGAACTTAGCCAGAGCGTGATGTGGAATGCCATGCCATTTGTGCGTCATAACAAGATGAACAGTATTGCCCCTGCATGGAACTACGGAGGGGCGATTTCAATTGAATATATGGCACAAGCCCTGACTAAAAGCTTATTAGCTATTGCCCCCAATTCATTTAATACAGCGCCAATGGCCATCGACGCAGAGTTAATGAGCTCTGATAAATCAGCGATTGAAGGAGAGCTTTAATGAGTCAGCCTTTAATTAATCGATATGCATTAACCTTTATTGGCTTGGTTCTCGCAGTGCTGGTGTCGGCTCAAATTGATACCCAAATTCAAGTTTCCAAGCAGCTCAGTTTATTGATGCATTTTGCTGACAGACAAGCATTGGCAGATAATTTTGATGCCATCATGTTTGTAGAGTCTCAACTACCTCGTATTGTCATGGCGATTATGGTCGGCGCGATGCTGGGGTTAGTGGGCAGTTTAATGCAGCAATTGACCCAAAACCCGCTGGTGTCACCGATGACCTTAGGTACCGCCTCTGGCGCCTGGCTTGCGTTAGTGATTATGAATGTGTGGTTTCCAACGCTGGTGGGCGATTATGCCTCTGTAGCGGCGTTAATTGGCGCCATGCTGACCCTTGGCTTAGTGATATTGATTGCAGGTGTGCGTAACCTTGCAGGCTTACCTGTGGTACTAGCGGGTATGGCAGTTAATATTCTATTGGGCGCAATAGCAACAGCGATCATTTTGCTGAATGATCAATATGCTAAAAACCTATTCATATGGGGCGCGGGCGATTTAGCACAAAATGGCTGGCAGCAAGTGCAATGGTTACTCCCTAAGTTGTCAGCTGCAATATTGATTTTCTTATTTGCGCCAAGAGTACTGGCTTTATTGCGCATGGGCCAAGCGAGTGCTTCAGCTCGTGGATTAAACATTATTCCGGCGATTCTCGGTTTATTTGCCATTGGCTTATGGTTAGTCGCTGCTAGCATTACCACTGTGGGCGTCATTAGTTTTATTGGCTTGTTGGCGCCTAATATTGCCCGTCAACTTGGGGCAAGAACCCCTAAAGATGAACTGTTTTATAGCATGTTGTTAGGCAGCGTTATCTTAGTGATTACCGACGCTTTAGCAGTGGGGTTAAGTGTACTCACATTTGATCTGGTTCCTTCTGGTACCGCCGCAGCCTTGATTGGTGCGCCAGCATTAATTTGGTTCACCCGCCGTAAGCTATCGGCGCAAGATCAATTGTCATTTTCAATGCCGAAAAGTCATTATGCAATGAGCCAACCTAAGTTATTGGGCTTATTGTTTGTCTTGGTGGCCCTTGGACTATTTACGACCTTGTTTAATCAAGTCACTCATGGTCAAGGCGTGACAAACGGACAAGAAGTCAGCTGGATATGGGCAATCCCTGATGCCTTTGGCTGGCAAATTCAATGGCCAAGATTGATAACATCAGCTGCTGCTGGTGCAGGGCTTGCGGTAGCAGGGGTGTTATTACAGCGTTTGATCTATAACCCGCTTGCCAGCCCAGATATTTTAGGTATTTCTGCGGGGGCAACGCTGGCATTGGTTGGCGGGGCGATTTTTATTGGGTTAAACATCTTTAGCACCGCACCTGTGATTGCCTTTTTAGGCAGTATGTCGGTGCTAGGGGTATTGCTTGTACTGGGTAAGCGTCACCAGTACGCGCCTTCAATGCTGATTTTAATTGGTATTGCGCTGACTGCATTGATTGAAGCCATAGTGCAGTTTGCCTTAGCTAAGGGTGATGAAACCTCCTACATTATTTTAAGTTGGCTTGCGGGCTCAACCTACCGAGTCACGCCGTCATCGGCAGTAATGCTAGCCGCGATTGTAATTGGTTTAATTGGCTTTGCATTAGTCACATGTCGTTGGCTGACGCTGATTTCAACAGGGCGTGAGTTTGCTAAAGCGCGTGGTTTAAATGTGCCGCGGGCGTTTGTGTTATTGCTGTGTTGTGTGGCTTTATTGTGTGCTGCGGTTACGGCAACCATGGGACCGGTTTCTTTCATTGGATTGTTAGCGCCGCACATGGCGGTGATTTTGGGCGCGAAAAAAGTGGAGATGCAATTGCCCACGGCGGCAATACTAGGCGCGAGTTTGATGGTGTTTTCTGATTGGCTAGGGCAAAACTTAGTCTATCCATCGCAAATTGCAGCGGGCACTATCGTGTCGATAGTTGGTGGCATTTACTTTATTTTATTGCTGCTTAAAGGCAGGCGCTCGATGAGTTAGCTTTGATGAATTAATAAAGAGCTCACTGCAATCATTATAAGTGAGCCCTTTTGTCTTTCAGATCAAGTTTGTTGTGGTTGAGAGCAGCAACAATCGCGACTTAGCTGCTAAGATGGATAAAATACGATGCTTAATACGCTTTGTTTTATCTACACTTATCAGTATAGGAATTAATTTATGTCATCCACCACCAAGCAATTAGCCCTTTTTCTTGATGTGGTTCAGCAAGGTTCTTTTACAAAAGCTGCCACCTTGCATGATATGGATAATTCGCTACTGTCGAAGCAGATTAAAAAGCTTGAAACTGAGCTTGGGGTGCAACTGCTCAACCGTTCTACACGTTCTTTTTCGCTGACTTCTGCAGGGGAAGAGATTTTAGAACAAACTCAGAATTTGATGGAAACCTTAACCCAAATTCAAAATATTGCTGACTCCTATCAGTCAGAACCCAAAGGCATTATTCGTATTACTTCAGGGATTTACTTCGGGCAGGAATATCTACAGCCTGTGGTTACCGCGTTTATGAAGCGCTACCCTGATGTAAAAGTCACCCTTAATTTAGATGACAAACTCACCGATATTATTACTGATCACTTCGACCTGGCGTTTAGGGTCGGTAAGCTGACCGAGTCTAATTTAATAGCCAAGAAAATCGCTAAAACCCATTTTGCGATAGTGGCTTCAGAAGCCTTTATCGCTGAACATGGCATGCCGACAACTCCTGAGGAGCTAGTGCAATTACCGGCCGTGGTTTACAGCAATGGCAATGTCAGTTTAGATCAAATGCGTTTAACTGAATTCCCCCATGGTGAGCAATACAAAAATTACCAAATGCGCGGTAATTATCATATCAGTGATGTACGTTCACTAATGAGTGCAGTGCAATCGGGTATTGGCTATGCCATGGTGGATTTATTTAATTTAGATCAACCTATTGCAGAGACTAAATTGGTGCCACTGCTAACCGATTATGGTTTATCCACCATGGATACGGGGATTTATGCGGTGTACCCGCATCGAAAGCAAACCTTGTTAGTCAGTGAGTTTATTAAAGCGGTACAAGAATACATCGGCACACCACCGTTCTGGTTAGATCACCTGCCTGATTATAAGCACCTGTATAAATAGTATTGAGGTTTTGATGTTGCCAAACATTAATGAGTGAAGCTGAAATTAGGGGATAAGTGAGTTAGCTGTCTAAGCATTTCTGGAAAGGAACAATGTAGAAGATTTAGATAGTTTAAGGCTAAGAGTAACCATAGTCTCTTGTTAGGCATTTCCAGCATTGTAACGCCTAAGGAAAAACTTATTAAATTTATGACTTACAGAAAATACACTAGAGGCAATTATCAAAAAATCTATACCTAAGATAACTCCAATCGCGAGCATGAGTTCTTTTGATGAAAGCCCTTCATCTAATCCATACAAAGACAAGCAGCGAATAAGCCCCATCCAAAGAACCATATAAATTGCGAGGCGAATCTTCTCCCCTTTCTCAAAATACCGTTTGAATGATTTAGAAAAGTGCCGACATATAAAAATCGTTGCCAGGTAGACTGTGACTACCGAACCAGCAATGCCTACTTCTACATTTGGCGCTAGGTTTAGAGTCAAAAAGGCTAGTGCAAACCAAACTACTGGTAGAGCGAGAGAATACAAGAACAGATTTGGTAACTTCCTATCCATGGGGAAAATTCCTAAATGCTTAACGCCCTGCTAAGGGGCTAAAATAGCGAGGAACGAAGCGCTGCCAACTGTTAGCAGTCCGTTTTAAGTAGCTGACACTCTTGACTTTATAGAGTCAAAACTTTCAACGCTAGTGTTAATTTTACCACCTAAATATATTATAATTTCTCTTGCTCCTGAACCGGCAGCAAGCTCCCGTAGTACGCGGTCTTCTATAGAAGTTAAACCACCTTCAACTTTCTCAAGTTGGTGCATAATGATTCTTGGTGCTGGACGAATTCTAGACTTATGGATTTGATAGATTCCATGTTGAAGAATTTTCTCAGCAAGCATAAAGTCTGCAACAAATGATCTAGTGTGCTTAAAAGGGTTAATTATTGTGATATTGGTAGCAGTTTCCCGTTTTGCTTCTGTTCCTATAGCCTTAACAATTTCACCTTTTTTGGTTTTCTCTACAGCAATATATGGCTCTTCTTCAAACTTTATATCTGACGAAAAAACCTTAATCGAAATTTTACTTTCACTTAACTCAACAAGTAAATCATTCGAGAAAAGACTTCTAAGATATGTGAACAATACTCTCGGCCTCCGAGCCACTTAACGCCCATATTAACGGGCTAAAAATTGTGGGCTAAACTTGAGCGAAGCGAAAAGAGCCCGCTGTTTTTAGTCCTGTTGAATTACTTGTTGAACGAAGCCGCTCTGCGGCAGAAAAGATAAAAACTCACCTTTATTCTCTCATCTTAAATACTTACTAGACCCTGCCTACCTTGGCAACTTTCTAGGAGTATTACGATGAACACACACGAGCAACAACGCTTTGATTTTCTTTATGAACAACATCTTACCAACTTAACCCTGCAAGGCAAGCGGCCTGCAACTGTCGATGCTTACAGTCGCGCCGTTAGGCGCATTAGTGCTTATTTCGATGCTTGCCCTGATAACCTTTCAACGAATGACTTAAAGCGCTACTTTGCCAGTTTGATTGATTCACATTCGTGGAGCACCGTGAAGCTCGACCGTAATGGCTTACAGTTTTTCTACCGACACGTGCTTAATCAACAGTGGGAGTGGCTTAATATTGTTAAGCCGCCGCAAGTCCATAGACTGCCTGATGTTCTCACCCCTGTTGAAATCTCTAGCGTTATTAGCCTTACTCATAAGCTGCGATATCAAGTGTGTTTTCTCACCTTGTACAGTTTGGGGTTACGTCTCGGTGAAGCGATTTCACTGCAGGTTGGTGATATCGATTCACAGATTATGCAGGTACATATTCGTAACGCTAAAGGCGGTAAAGATAGGTTAGTTCCGCTGCCGAAACCGACCTTATTAGCACTGCGATATTACTGGCAAACTCATCGCCACCCTCGACTGATTTTTCCAGGCAAAGATAGCCAGCCTGATTCATTGATAGATAAAGGCGGCATTCAGAAAGCTTTAAAACGGGTTATCCGTGAGTGTAATATTCACAAATCCATCAGCCCACATAATTTACGCCACAGCTACGCCACTCATTTGTTAGAACAAGGGCTAGATTTGCGCTCAGTGCAAACTCTGCTCGGTCACAACAGCCTTAATACCACCGCCCGCTATACCCGCCTCACCACTATCACTCGCAAAAATACCGCCCTATCTGTCAACCAACTGACTGATAATTTGGTGCTCAAATGGGAGTGCGATTTATGATGTTCATTGAACTTTTACGCGACCACCTTGATGACTTTAATCAGACTTATGATGGTCAAATGACATCATCCATGCGCCAAGCCATTTACGCCATGCTTAATTGTCGCAGTAATACTGAGCGAACCAGCCATTGGGCATGCCGAAGCTGCACGCATACTGCTGATTTTCCGCTATCATGTGGTCATCGCAGTTGCCCGCAATGTCAGCACAACACCACGACAGACTGGCTCAACAAACAGCAAGCTAAACTCCTGCCCGTAGAATATTACATGGTGACGTTCACCTTGCCTTATGAACTACGAAGCGTCACTAAACACCAACCTGAAATGATGTATCAAGCCATGTTCTCAGTGGCCGCCAGCGTGCTAAAAGACTTTGCTAAAAATTCAAAGAAACTCGGTGGTGAGATTGGTTTTACTGGCGTGCTGCATACCCATAACCGAAGGCGTGACTTGCACCCGCACATTCACTTCATCATTCCGGCAGGCAGTTTTGATAAGCACAAAAAGCAGTGGACAAAGAATAAGGGTAAATACCTGTTCAACGCCTTTAATCTGGCCAAAGTGTGGCGAGCACGATTGCTAGCGCAACTAACCGATAAGCTCAACATCAAGATACCAACCTCAATCCCCAAAAAGTGGGTGGTTGACTGTCAACACGTTGGCAAAGGGCTGCCTGCACTAAAGTACCTGTCGCGATACCTTTATCGCGGCGTAGTACCCGATAAAAATATCGTCAGCAATATCGATGACCAAGTGAGCTTCGAGTATCAAAATAACCAAACCCAAGCCACTGAAATACGTACTTTACCCACTGTCGAATTTCTATGGTTGGTACTGCAACATGTGCTGCCGAAAGGCTTACGGCGAGTGAGAGATTATGGATTACTCAGAGGAAGTGCTGCCAGGCTACGGCAAAGAATACGCTTTATGTTAGCCGTTGCTGGTACCGTGTTTACGCCGCTCGAAAACACCACTAAAACTCAAGCCATACGACCTTGCCCTTGTTGCCGACAACCGATGATATTTATGGG
>NZ_JAJGZS010000022.1:71345-86657 GCF_020806285.1 Shewanella sp. 10N.7 | reverse complement strand
CTCTTCTCTGAATCAGTATCAAATATCTTGCAAACCGGATGGGTCCATATATGGCGAATCTGAGGCGTTAGTAAACTCACTTATAAGACTGAGGAAATAACACTTCAATGGAGCGGATGGGAGATCCAAGAGGGAGTTGCCGTTCACTCCCTTTTGGTCTGGTGTGGGCGAAGCGCCACGACTTTGATCTTCTTTATAAAAAAGAAATGAACTAACCCAAAAATAAAATTAAGCCAAGATCCCTTGTGCATGAATCAAGGATTTAAGCTCTTCATCACTGGGTTTAAGTTCAATCACATTATCGATTTGGAGCTGCAATGACTGCCAAATCGGCTCGATGATTTCAGCTTGTTCATCATTAGCATATTGTTTAGCAAGTTTAAGCAGTGACGCTGATTCCACCACATCAATGCGTTTAAAGACGCCATCGGCCAATGCAACACTGAGCTCTATCATCGCGGGAACACTGCGGCCGTAGTTAATCACATCACGTAAATATCGCTCAGCTAAACAAACATCGGTGCCTAAACCAGAATCATCATTTAGCATATGTTGTGCGCGCATAAACATCGCATCAAGTTGCCCTTGCTCGGCGGCTTCCGCTAACCAGTGTTCGCTGGTATTAGCATTCGCCTCACAGCCTTCGCCATTAAATAACATTAAGGCTAAGTGATACTGGGCATGAGGATAACCTGCTTGGGCAGCTTTATTAATCCACTCAAACGCTTTATCCAGTTGCTGTTGCTGATAATACAACACGCCGAGATTTGACATCGCCTCGGTATTTTCCGCCAATGCTGCTTGCTCTAACCAAGTTGCCGCTATTGCTAAGTCTGGGCTAAAGCTTTCACTGCCAACTAAGTAAAAGAAACCTAATAACGCTTTGGCCTCAACAACATCTGCTTGGGCTGCGCGCTCAATCGCCAACTCACCTGCAACGGCATTTTTATGGCCGTTATAACCATGTAGTAATGCCACTCCATGCTCAAATAGTGCTTGCTGGTGATGCTCAGATGCCAATTCAAACCAGTTCGCGGCTTGCTTGAATGTGCTCACTGATTCGGCATGCTCTGCCTCATTTTGATCAAGCGACTGCTCTTGTTCTTGCTGCATTAACGCCTTTGATTTTAAAGACATACCCACAAGATATTGAGCTTGATGATCGTTATGCATCACCGCTTGATAGCAAAGCTCACGGCCAACAAACGAATCAAACGCTTCAAATTGATATTCAGGCGCTTTTTTACGATGTACTTTTGGATAAAGCAGGGTGATTAACGACAAGATATTCTTAATCGTTTTCTCAGCAAGTGAGACTAATTGCTCTTGGGTTAAATGGTATTTCTCTGGATGTGCGCCGCGATTACCATCACTACGCAGTCGATGCAATGCTCTGGTTGTAGGCACATCAATAAAGCGCATGCGATTGAGCTGCTCGATGCGATCATATAAGTTGGGACTATTAAATTTTACCGACTGCTTCTGAGCCAGTAACGAAGTGACTTGATGGGTAAAGCTGCGAACAAACACCAAAGCTTGGGTAGGAATATCGCGCACATAACTTTTAGCTTTGGTGTAATCATCCACTATCTCAGCCGAGAAGCCGCCAATAAACTCAATATCATTTAACACTGGCGGTTACTCCTCTGCTGTTATTAACTTTTCACTTAGATTTCAGTGGTCTCTGACTCTTTATCATCAGTACTACGGTTAACCATATACAATCTAAACAGTGCAACGTTAACGAAAAGTCCTAAAAATGCGAACAAGGTATCAATAATGACGCGTAGCGGGAATCCACCGAACTCTGTCAGCTGTATAACGATACCACCGACCATTGATAATGGTAGGTAAAGCATTAATATCATCATTGTTTTCAGCACGATTGGCGATGAAAATTTAAAGCTGCTTTTAATGGCTTCTAATGGCGTTACACGCTCAACGATCACCATAAAGTTAACGTAGGCAAGGCGAGCAAACAAATAAAAGCTGATACTCAAACCGATAATCCAAAACGGACCGAATACCGCAAATAACATTACCGGCGCCAAGATAGCTAAGCCAGAGAATACTCCAGCTAATAATAATGGCGGTACAAAGGTAAAGCTGTTTTTCAGCACCATACCTGGAGTAACGTCATGCCCGCGTGAGCGAACTTCTAGGTATAAGGTTAATGCAGCGATAAGCAACGAGAAGATTAATAGTAGCACCATCATAGCAGCACCGTGGATAGCGCCAAATTGCGGTACTTCAACTTCCGCTTGGGCAGCCAACTCACTGCCAAGCCACACTTGGATCATGACTTGAATTAACAGTAATGGCACTGTTAGTGAGGCAAGTTGCGCCACGTGGTTACGAAAGAAATTATATGCTTCAGTCAAAATTGCAGACAATGACATGGGACTTCCAATAATCAAAAATAGATAAATATGCTGCTAAGGATACCGAAAAAACTGTGTTTTTGCACAATTGATATCAAGTGAGAGTAAAGTTAGTTAAATCATTTGTCACAAATTTGTGAATAACGTTAAAATGGTCACAGGATATCGAAAACTCACTTTTAATCATTCAACATAAACCACAGGACGGCCACGATGAAATTAAGCCCAGCAGTAAGTCTTTTAGTCGCAATGTTTGCAGTTACTTCTCCAGCACAAGCAGGTTGGTTAGACAGTGTTTTTGGCACCGATGAAAAGAAAGTAGAAAAAGTAGAGACTACCGCTGATGCACAATCTACTGATTTAGTAGGTAACGTAATGTCACAACTTGGCCTCAGTAAAGATCAAGCGGAAGGCGGTTTAGGCACCTTGCTAAGCCTTGCGCAGTCTAACTTAGGCGATTCTGACTTTAGCCTGTTATCAAACAGCATTCCTGGAGCTGACACACTTTTATCTGCAGTACCTGCATTAGCATCGGACGATGGCATGTCAGGTTTATTATCTCAAGCAGGTGATTTAGGTAAGTCATTTGAAGGCGCTGCAATGGTATACGACGCGTTCGAACAGTTAGGCATTAAAAAAGAATACGTTGCGCCAATGGTTGATATTGCCAAATCATACCTAGAAACCAACGGCACTGAAGGTACGGTTGATTTGTTAATGAAAGGCGTGAATTCATTACTTTAATGACTCGCTGATTTAGGATTAATTTTATTTAATGCCGAGCCATTCGCTCGGCATTATTGTCTCTGTTAAGCTTAATCTTATATTCACTTTTCAATACTCACTAAAATAGTCAGTACAGCTGCATTGTTTTAAAGACGTTTAGGAGGCCATATGATCGCGAAACTGAAACAGTTTTTACAGTCGCATGCTCAAGCAACGACCCCAGAAGATCAAGCACAACAGTTAAAGTTAGCTGCTGTAAGTTTATTGCTTGAGGTCATGTATGCCGATGAAACGCTAGACGAGCAAGAAGTAGCGATGCTTCCTGGAATAATTAGCGACAATTTAAATATCAGTGCTGCTGAAGCTAACGCATTAATTGACGAAGCCAAGTTAGTTCAAGGCAATTCAATTTCATTATTCGAGTTTACTGCAGAAATTAATGCTCAGTGTTCCATTGAGCAAAAGCAAAAATTACTTCTGTGTATGTGGAAGTTGGCTTACTCGGATGGCAAGTTATGTCGAAATGAAGACCAAATTATTCGCCGCACCGCTGATTTACTTTATTTAAAGCACAGTGAAGTGATTCAAATGCGCAATATTGCCATGGAAGAACGCTAAGTTCCTCCCCTTAAGCACTAAGCTTTACGCTTAAGCTGTTGGCTATAAGACAAATAAAAACGGGACTTTCTTTAGAAAGTCCCGTTTTTACATTTCTACGCAAGCAAACCTTAAGTTAAGCCGCTTGCTTACGCGTTTGATGCTGTTTTTGCCAATACATAAATGGCGCAACCACTATAACTAAGATAAAGGAATACAACATATTTTCAGCCAGAGCTACTCCCACCCCTAGACAAAATATGCAACCACCAAGCACGAGTGGTAAATAGCGTTTACTGAGTAATTTCGCCGCTGATAACATGGTCAATAAATAGATAATAACGAATACGCCGTTACTCCAAGCAATTAAGTCCTCGAGCTTTTGCTCTGTCACAAAAGTGAACGTGATCACTAATACCATGGTCAATAAAATCGTCACTAATGCTCTCAGCGGCACACCAAATTGATTGAGTTTGCTAAAGTAGCTCGGTAATACGCCTTCTTTGCTAAAGCTCCACAGTAAACGTGCTGCACTGGCGCAATAGACGTTAACCGTCGCAATGCCGCTAGCAATGCCCAAAATGCCAATGACTTGCGCTCCCATGCCCTGCCACACCACATTACCCAATAACGTTTCGAAAGTGTGGATCATTGCTAATCCTTCTTTATCGCTAGGCACCATCAATAGCAATAAGGTGCAAATAAGGTAAATGATGCCGACTAATACCGTGCCAATCATCATTGCAGGTAGCATGTCTTTTTTAGGGTTTTTAAAGTCATTGGCTAAATGCGTCATGGCTTCAATACCTAAAAAGCTCCAAAATCCAATCCCCATGGCTAGCATGACTGTCGAAACCTCAGCTGAAGCTAACTCTGTGAATGCGCCAGCTTCACTGACATTTGTGCCACTGGCACTAAATAACACCGCGACAACTGCCACAATGGCTAAAGTCAGCGCAAACTGCAATTTGGCAGAGACCTGAATGCCGCGATAGTTCAGCAATAACAGCACCAACACAATCATCAGCTCAGCCACTAACTGACCCCAGCCAGTGATAGAAACTAAGGCATCCATGAATTGAAAAGTCATTAGAATTGCCGCTGGTGCACCAATCGGGATCACAAACAAAAAGATCAATCCAATCGTGCGCCCCGCAGTGGTACCAAAGGCTTTTTCAATAAAATAGGCTGGCCCTGCTGCATGAGGAAAACGGCTAGCAAGTAAACCAAATACCACTGCCACAGGCAAAATGGCGACGGTCAAAATAATCCATGCCAATAAAGCACCACTATTTGCTACTGCAATGGTCATTTGCGGTAAAATAAATACCCCTGTACCAAGCAAAGTGGTGGCCATCAGTCCGGCACCTTGCCAGCGCCCTATCGTTCCTGTAATTTGATTCATTAGCTTGCTCTATGGTGGTGTTTGCAAGAATTATAAAATGGTTATTGGATACAAACTGCCGTAATCACTCTGCAAAAACACTTATAAAACCGACATTTTGACGGCAATTAATAAAGTTACCAACAATATGACGGATATTGTATTTCTAACGACTGGAATCAAAATGGATAAATTTGATCAACTCATTTTAAATGCGTTAAGAGCAAATGCTCGTCAAAGTATTTCTCATATCTCTGAAGCTGTGAGCTTATCACGGAGTGCGGTTACTGAGCGGATAAAAAAACTTGAACAATCTGGTGTAATTCGTGGCTATCAAGTTTTATTAAGTGAGTCGCAAAAAGAAGGCGTATCGGCATACTTTGAAATACAACATGAACGCGCCAATTGTGCCGATGTTGTGCACGTATTTCATGCCATACCTGAAGTCATAACTTGCCAAGGGATCACTGGCGAAATGGATCTGTTGGTTTATGTTAATGCCGCATCGATGAAACGACTGCATGAAATTCGTGAGTACATTGATGCCCAGGTAGATATCGTCAAAATTAAAACCCACGTGGTAATGAGTGAATGGATTAACAATCAAGCGTAACGCACATTCTCAAATTAATTTATTGGTTATACTGGTAAAATAGCCAACAATGCTGATAAGAGACTAAAATAAATAACACTTTTTAAGTCGATTAAACTTAAACAAGTATGTTGAAACTACAGGTTTCAAACACTTTAAATTGGGTATTTAACACTATGCAAACACGGCCTAATTCTGACATCAATTTACTTTGGGGTGCACTCATCCTTGAAGAGCTGGCTCGGCTTGGCGTAAAACATGTATGCATGGCACCTGGTTCTCGTTCAACACCATTAACGTTAGCCGCTGCTGCCCAAGATAAACTTGAACGACATTTACACTTCGATGAACGTGGTTTAGGTTTTATGGCGCTTGGTTTAGCAAAAGCCAGTAATAGCCCTGTAGCGATTGTCACCACATCTGGCACCGCAGTCGCCAACCTGTATCCAGCAATTGTAGAAGCCTGGTTAACTCAAGTTCCTTTGATTGTGTTAAGTGGCGATAGACCGCCTGAATTAATCGGTTGTGGTGCAAACCAAGCCATTGTGCAACCCGCAATATTCGCCGATTATGCTAAACAAGTTAATTTACCAACGCCAGATTTAGCCATCTCCCCAAATACTTTGCTCACTACCATCGATGAAGTAGTGAGTAATCAAACTCAACCAGTACATTTCAATTGTATGTACCGTGAGCCGTTATACCCAAGCGAATTAGAAACCTTATCTCAACTTGTTAAAACATCATTATCTGGTTATGTGACGCCAATTTCAGACTGGCTAAATCACGCATTTCCCTATACTGATTATGGTCAAGCATCTAGTAGCAACTTACCGACTGAAGACACCATGATGCGTTTCGTCCATGGCAAAGGCGTGATTGTGGTGGGCACGTTATCTCCAAAAGATAATCCACAACAGATTATTGAACTGGGGCAAAAATTGGGCTGGCCCATTGTGGTCGATGCACAGTCTCAGCTCAGGCAACACCCAAGTGTGATTGGCCATATTGATCAGCTAATGCTCAACCCCAAAGCGGCTAAATTTGTCGAACAAGCAGACCGTGTATTGGTATTTGGCGGGCGTTTTATTTCTAAAAGGCTGATTAGTTTTATTGCTGAGCAACAATGGCATAGCTACTGGCAAGTCTTACCGACTCAACAGCGCCTTGACCCTAACCATCAGTCGAAACGGATATGGCTCGCTAGTGTCTCAGCAATGTGCAGTGCGCAGTGGCCAAGATCATCATCTGCCAATTGGGCGCTGTCATTAGTAGAAATGAATCAAAATATTGAAGCATTGCTAACACAGCATATTGACCAAAGCAGCTTTGGTGAACCCCAAGTTGTTCGCCAAATAGCTAAGGTGCAGACCTCAAAACATCAATGGTTTATTGGTAATAGCTTGCCAGTTCGCTTATACGATATGTATTCACCTATTACCTGCGAAACGCCTGCGATTTATACCAATCGAGGTGCATCAGGCATCGATGGATTAATTGCTACAGCAAGCGGAATGGCACTCGCGAGTAAACAGCCAAGCACTCTACTCATTGGTGATATTTCAAGTTTGCACGATCTTAATTCGCTCGCCATAACCAAGCAAATTAACAGTCCGTTTGTGATTGTGATTTTGAATAATGATGGCGGCAATATTTTCAACTTATTACCTGTGCCTAATGAAGCAGTAAGAGATGAATATTACCGTTTGAGTCACGGACTGGAATTTGGTTATGCTGCCGCCATGTTTGGTTTGCCATATAACCAAGTGGATTGTTTAACCAGCTTTAATGAAGCTTATGTTGATGCAATGGCCTTTGCAGGAACATCTGTGATTGAAGTCAATGTCAGCCCTAATCAAGCAAGCGATCAAATCAAGCTCATTGCACAATGGGTGAAACAACACTAATGCCAACCATTAAACGATGCGGTGACACCGCATTACCTGCACTGGTTTTATTACATGGTTTTTTAGGTTCCAAAGAAGATTGGCAAGCTTGCTTACCCACCCTAAGCCAATACTTTCATTGTATTTGCATCGATCTGCCAGGCCATGGTGAAAACGAGCAGATATTGCCAACGCCAGGCTTTGAAGCCCTTGCTGATACCATTACCCATCAAGTGATTAATCTAGGTTATCCGCAATTTCATTTGCTGGGATACTCTTTAGGTGGCCGAGTAGCGTTGCATATCGCTAAATTCCATCCTGCGGCACTATTGAGTCTTATGTTGGAGTCGGCTCATTTAGGTTTATGTTCCACACGTGATAAGCAAACCAGACTGAAACACGATCAGAAATGGGCAGAGAAACTAGCGTCAAAGCCATTAAGAACATTTTTAAGTGAATGGTACCAACAGCCGGTTTTTGCTGAATTAAATAATGATGCTCGTGAACAGCTGATTAATATTCGTAGTAAAAATAATCCTCAAGCGTTACTGCATTGCTTTCAGAGCACTTCACTTGGATTACAAGATAATGGCCAAAAAGTACTGAAACAATTACACTGCCCGAGATATCTATTGGTGGGTGAAAATGACAATAAATTTTCTAACTTGGCAGAGAAGTGGCAACAGAAAATTGATTTATCGGTGATCACAATCCCACATTCAGGGCACAATACCCATAAAGCGCAACCAAAGATGTTTGCAGCAAGCGTCATACAGCTGCTTTACCCATAACTGCTAACAACACTGTTAAGCGGTGAGTATTCGTTAATAAAGGATTTACGCTTTATGCACACTGGTGATAACAATGAAACTTCTAGCCTTGAACAAGTCGAACTTGCCATCATCAGTGAGCTTACACTGCACCGTTACCAAATCCCATTATCACCCACATTGCCTGTGGCAACTCAGCGCATCGATCAACGGTCTGGTTTAGTCATCAGTGCTCAATTAAATCATGGTCAATGCGAAAGTGTCGAAATCAGCCCTTTGTCAGGCGTAGATACCAACAACAAACCTCTTGTTGGATTTAGCGAAGAATCACTTGAACAAGTGATTGCATTACTCCAGCAGCAATTACCGCTGTTAATCAATAAGCCGTTAACCGAATTAGCTAATATTGCCAGTGAAATAAAGCTGCCCTCTGCAGCGTTTGGGCTCAGCTTATTAGCGACTAAGTTTAGTTCGGCATTTCAATATGCCCATGTTGATGACCGAAAAATCAGTTTATTTTATTATCAGCCTGACACGACAAATGAAGCGTTAGCAGCCAAAATAAATGCACTACCTAAACGTACTTATGCAATAAAAGTCAAAGTGGCTCAAGCTTCAATAGAACAAGAAATCCAGTTTATTCATCAGATATTATCTATTAATCCAAAGCTCAAATTACGCCTTGATGCGAATCAAGGTTTTAGTGCTGAGCAAGCCATTGAGTTTCTGGCATGCTTACCAAAAGCCAGCATCGAATACATTGAAGAACCTTGTCAAACGCTCAAAGAAAGCCGCATGGTTTATCAAGCACTTAAGATTCCTTTTGCGCTAGATGAAACGTTAAATGATGCAGACTATCAATTTACTATGTTTGATGGATTAGCAGCACTTATCATCAAGCCGATGATTATTGGCAATATCGACAAACTAGCGAAACTCATTGAAACCGCCACAGAACATGGCGTGCGTTGTATATTTAGCTCAAGTTTAGAAGCTAACCTGGGGATTAACGACTTAGCGACGCTAGCCGCACAGTTAACCCCTGATGAAATCCCGGGGCTCGACACGCTAGCTAACTTTAGCGAACCGTTAATGCTCGAAAACAATCAACTGAATCCACAAGTTACTCAGCTAATCAATCGCTATACTAATGAATTAGAAACGCCATAGTCAGACAGATTAACAAAGGTTTTGTGATGATTTCTCCGCTACACCAAACAGCTTTAGACATGCCCGATGCTATAGCAATTCAGCAAACAGATAACGGCGATAAAGCCAGTATTAAGCATCGTGACGCAATCAGTTACCTTAAGTTAAGTGCGCTGGTAACTAACCTTGTGACATCGCTGCAAAAGCAAGGCGTTAGTCATAATAGCCGTCTCGCTTGTATCAGCCTTAATAACCTCGAAATGATTTGCCTTTATTGGGCATGCGTTGATTTAGGCGCGATATTTTTGCCAATATCACCTAAGTTTCCTGTATCGCAACAAGCCCAATTATGTCAGCGTTTTAAGATTGATTTTTATTGGTCAGAGGCGCAGCAGCCTGATTTCAATATCAGTGATGGGACCCAACAACGGCTCAAAATTGATCTTCAACTAGAGCGTAAACATCCTGACCCAATTCAAAGTAAGCCAAGTATTGATAGCAAAAAGCCACTGAATATCATTCTCACATCTGGCTCTAGTGGTACCCCAAAAGGCGTGGTGCATTGTTTATCAAATCACATTGCCAGTGCACAAGGCTCGGCTGAAAATATTAGCCTCAAAAGCGGTGACACCTGGTTATTATCGCTACCTTTGTTTCATATTGGTGGTTTAGCCATCATTAATCGTTGTGCGCTCGCAGGGGCATGTGTGGTACTGAGTAATAATCAGCCTTTATGGCAACAAATTAGCGACAACGAAATCAGTCATGTCTCGTTAGTGGCTGCGCAATTAAGTAAAATTTTGGCCCAGAACCCGCAAGCATTAGATCAGGTAAAAGCCTTGTTATTAGGCGGCGGCGCCATAGAAGCTAAATTAGTCTCAGCGCTCGCTGACAGACATATTAATGCATATTGCAGTTATGGCATGTCTGAAATGAGTTCACAAATCACAACAGCTTTGATAAACCCTCAGGCTCATTTAGGAAAGCCATTAAGCCACAGACAAATGGAAATTAGAGATGGCACTATTTGGGTAAAAGGCGACTGCCTATTCTTAGGTTATTTAACTGATGCAGTAACCGATAATACTGTACCTTCACACCATCAATGTATTGCTGAAAAAGTCACTGATGAACAAGGCTGGTTTAACACCCAAGATTTAGGCGAACTGGATGATTCTGGTAACCTTCGCTTACTTGGTCGCGCCGATAACATGTTTATTTGCGGTGGTGAAAATATTCACCCAGAAGAGATTGAAGCGGCGTTAAAAGCGCACCCCTTAATCGAAAATGCGCTTGTGTTCGCAGAAGAAGATAAGACATTCAGCTTATTGCCTGCAGCTATCATTCAACTCAAGAATAGTGAACTATCAAGCCAACAGACTGCGACTGTTCCAGTAGAAGCCCAATTATCAACAGCACAAGTTAATTCAATCGAGCAATTTATTATTGAAAGAATTGCTCGTTTCAAGCGCCCAAGACATTATTACTCTTGGCCAACCGGTATCAAAACCACTAGCCTTAAGATCCCTCGTAAAGCGATTATTGCCGCAGTAAAGCAAAGATTGCCTTTGTAGGGTAAAGTCCCACAACGCTTCTATAACAGAGCTAAAAAAAGCCATAAAAAAACCTGCCGTAGCAGGTTTTAATTATAAACTTAACCAAGCGGAATTAGATTTCCATGCAAGATTTAAGTTTGTTCATCGCGTTCTTTTCAAGCTGTCTGATACGCTCAGCAGAAACTTGATAAGTTGATGCTAATTCTTGCAGAGTCGTTTTATCATCATCTAACCAACGTGCACGCAAAATATGCTGGCTACGCTCGTCTAGAGTTTTAATCGCTGAGAATAATCGCGCTTGAGAATCTGATTCCCAATTTTCATTTTCAACTTCAACGGCTACATCAGAAGAATGATCTTCTAGATAATGAACAGGTGCAAAATCAACACTGCTGTCATCGTCATTGTCGCTGGCTAAATCAAATGCAGGATCTTGTGCCGCCATACGCGACTCCATTTCGGTGACGTCTTTTTTAGACACCCCTAAATTCTCTGCTACCATGCCGACTTCTTCGTCGCTAAACCAGCCTAAACGCTTCTTAGTTTTACGAATATTGAAGAATAATTTGCGTTGCGCTTTGGTTGTTGCGACCTTCACAATACGCCAGTTTTTAAGCACGTACTCATGAATTTCAGCTTTAATCCAATGCACTGCAAAAGATACCAAGCGAACACCAACACCAGGATCAAAACGTTTTACCGCTTTCATCAAACCGATGTTACCTTCTTGAATAAGGTCTGCTTGTGGCAAACCATACCCAGAATAACCTTTCGCCACATGCACAACAAAGCGCAAGTGAGACATAATCAGTTTTTTTGCAGCATGTAGGTCGCCAGTTTCTTGCAAGCGTTTTGCAAGCTCCTGCTCTTCGTCTGCCCCAAGCATCTCGATGCCTGTGACTGATTGCATATAAGCTTCTAAGCTGCTACTTCCTCTAGGGACAGTGAGTGACATAGATTGCGATTGAAAGGCCATTAAAGCTCCTACTATTACTGCGTTTTTAACACTTATGTAACTTAAAATATTTTAAGTTAAGTGGTGAACTATCTATTATCGGACAACATATGTCAACAGTGGTTCAACACAAGGATGCACACAAAATGCGCGCTGAATTATACTCTGCTGAATCCAAAGCAATTGCAAGTGAACAAATGTTCATTTTTAGTCCAAAATAATCTTACCAACACATTTGGACATCATATATTGCCACTATAATACGACAGTAATATTAAGAAGGTTCAATTGCGCGTAAATGTTGCCTAACAGAGAGGTATGAGCCTAACCAGCCTAAGAAAGAAGCCAATAGCACCAATTTGACTAACTCAGCCATACTTAAGGCTTGAATTTGCAGTTGGCTACCGTATAAGCCAAGTAACTCAGCAAGGGCAGAATCAAGATACCAGACTAAAAGATTAATGATGATCCAGGCGAGCACACCGCCAATCACTCCATACCAAATACCGGTATATAAGAAGGGCCTTTGAATAAAGGCTTCCGTTGCACCAACTAACTTCATCACTTCGATTTCGGTGCGGCGATTCATGATCGCTAATCGAATGGTGTTACCAATAACTAACACCACCGCGAGCACTAATAAGGCTGCAATGGCAAGTACAGTGCGTTCAATCAGTCTCACCATGGCTTGTAATCGTTCAAGCCATTCAATATCTAAACGACCAAAACTGACCTCAGGTTCACGCTCAAGCTTGTCGAGCAACTTTCTTGCACCTTCAGGGCTTGAATGTCGTGCTAATGGCGTAACCACCACCACTGCAGGTAACGGATTACTATCGAGATAAGATAATGCTTCACCAAAACCTGATAAACGTTGAAATTCTTCTAAAGCTTGGTCGCGATTAATGTAGTGCACCACATCCACTTCGGAATAGACATTAATCCGTGAAATCAGACTTTGTATTGACTGTTCACTACGGCCTTCATTAATAAATAGCGAGATTTCTGCTGCGTTATTCCAAGACTGAGTAATATTTTCAGCATTTTTAACTAGGACTTGTAGTGCAGCAGGTAAGCTCAAGCTGACTCCAAGCACTGCCATTGTCATCACAGATGACACAGGGTTACGCCACAGCTCACCAATACTGGCCATTGCTTGTTGAATATGACGTACAAAAAACATCACTAAACGCCCAGTAAAGGGCAGTTTACTCGCGGTTATCTTAACTTTATTCGACATTAAATCTGCCCCTGAGTATCAGCTGAATAGATTTCATCACCACCAAGCATTTTGCCTTGGCGTAAAGTTAAGGTGCGGTATTTCATTCGCGCAATTAAGCCCAAATCATGGGTTGCGATTAGGACGCTGGTGCCAGAGTCATGGAAGGTTTCAAATAAGCGTAGAATGTCCATCGATAACTTAGGATCTAAGTTACCTGTTGGCTCATCGGCAAGCAGTAAAGGCGGTTTATTCACAATGGCGCGAGCAATACCAACACGTTGCTGCTCACCGCCAGACAACATCACTGGTAAATGACGCTCTTTGCCATACAAGCCCACCATATCAAGGGCGCCTGCAACACGTTTACGAATTTCACCGTGAGAAAAACCTTCAATCACTAATGGTAAAGCCACGTTATCAAACACGCTTTTATCCATGAGTAGATGATGGTTTTGAAAAATCATGCCGATATTACGGCGAAGATATGGCACATGCTTTTTGCCAAGCTTGGCAATGTCATGACCGTTAATAGAAACTTTACCGGCACTGGCACGCTCAATGACAGTGATCAATTTGAGCAAGGTACTTTTACCTGCGCCAGAGTGTCCGGTTAAAAAGGCCATTTCACCTTGTTGAAGACGAAAATTGACTTCAGAGAGTGCTTTTTGGCCACCCGGATAGATCTTACTGACTTGCTCAAAATGGATCATATGTGACTATTCTGCCTTATCCTGACTAAATAATGCTTCGATAAAATCGTTTGAATTAAAGGTACGTAAATCATCAATCTGTTCACCAACACCAATGTGACGGATAGGGATATTAAACTTATCGGCAATCGCGAAAATTACGCCACCTTTTGCTGTGCCATCTAATTTACTGATCGTGATACCTGTAACGCCAACAGCCTCTTGGAACAGCTGTGCTTGACTAATCGCATTTTGGCCGGTACTTGCATCTAACGTTAACATGACTTCATGCGGCGCATCTGGGTCTAATTTCTTCATCACGCGAACGACTTTCTTCAGTTCTTCCATCAAGTGACTTTTGTTTTGTAAACGCCCTGCTGTATCTGCAATTAATACATCCACATTACGTGCTTTAGCCGCTTGCAGTGCATCAAACAATACTGAGGCGCTATCTGCACCAGTGTGCTGAGCAACCACAGGGATTTCATTACGCTGTCCCCATACTTGTAACTGTTCAACAGCTGCAGCACGGAAGGTATCACCCGCAGCTAACATGACAGATTTGCCTTGTTTTTGATACTGTTTTGCCAATTTACCAATGGTGGTAGTTTTACCCACGCCATTAACACCCACCATTAAAATCACAAATGGGCCATTGGCATTTTCAGGCACTAAAGGAATCGCAACTGGGTCTAGAATGGTTTGCATTTCATCGCGCATTAAATCATAAAGCGCTTCGGCGTCTTTAAGCTGTTTGCGAGAGGCGCTGTCAGTCAGGCTATCAATAAGTCGAGTGGTGGTTTCAACACCAACATCGGCAATAAGCAGCTGTTCTTCTAATTCCTCGAATAAATCATCATCAATCTTCTTACCGCTAAAGATCCCCATAAAGCCGCTACCAATGTTTTCACTGGTGCGCTTTAGGCCACGCTTTAAGCGAGCAAAAAGCCCCTCTTTAACAGGTTTAGCTTGAGGCTCTGCG
The DNA here is from genome assembly GCF_020806285.1 of Shewanella sp. 10N.7. NCBI lineage: Bacteria > Pseudomonadati > Pseudomonadota > Gammaproteobacteria > Alteromonadales > Shewanellaceae > Shewanella > Shewanella sp. 10N.7. Next base: position 71,768 of record NZ_JAJGZS010000022.1, on the reverse strand, counting down.
ACAACGTCTGTTGTTTCTGCTTCTTGTGCCGTTTTAGCAGCCGCTTCTTCCTCTTCGAGACGCTGAGCTTCTGCACGTTCAGCCTCTTCTAGCTCTCTTTGTTCTTGAGCTAATTGCTCTTCGGCAAGGCGAGTTTGTTCTGCGACTCGTTGTTGCTCAGCTTGGCGATCTGCTTCAGCTTGTGCTTGTGCTTGGCGTTCGGCTTCAGCTTTATCAGCAGCCGCTTTTTCTTGAGCTGCCAACTCTAAAGCTGCTTGTTCAGCGGCCTTTTGTTCAGCTTCAATACGGGCTTGCTCTTCAGCGCGCTGTTGCTCGGCTAATTGTTGTTCTGCAAGTTCCTGAGCTAATCGTTCAGCTTCAGCCTTTTCAGCAGCTTCTTTTTCTGCTGCAAGACGGTTTTGTTCTTCAACACGCTGCTGTTCA
>NZ_JAJGZS010000022.1:69663-71246 GCF_020806285.1 Shewanella sp. 10N.7 | reverse complement strand
AGCTAATTGCTGAGCCTGTAATTCAGCCTCAGCCTTTTCAGCAGCTTCTTTTTCTACTGCAAGACGGTTTTGTTCTTCAACACGTTGCTGTTCAGCTAATTGCTGAGCCTGTAATTCAGCCTCAGCCTTTTCAGCAGCTTCTTTTTCTGCTGCAAGACGATTTTGTTCTTCAACACGTTGCTGTTCAGCTAATTGCTGAGCAGCAAGCTCTGCTTCAGTCTGCTCAGTACTACTGGTGTCAATTTGCTCTTGAGCGTTGTCGGTTGTAACTTTCTCTTGTTCTTTGGTTTTGTCTTTACGAAACCACGAAAAAAAACCTTTCTTTGCCATGTCTACTACCAGTACTTAGTGAGCTAAAAAATTCGGAAAAATACTCTCGATAACTTAATACAGATAATGTCTGAAGGATTGCTCACCTTTAGGCATCAGTTTGGTATAAAATATCGAGTATTCTAATTGGTTGCATAGTCTACCACTTTCTTTGTTCAGGCAAAATCACGAGGGCAAAATGTCCAAAAATAAGTCCGCTAGCGGCCAAGTCAGGATCATTTCAGGACAATGGCGTTCACGAAAACTTCCTATTCACGATCTTGAAGGTCTTCGACCAACCACAGATCGAGTGCGCGAGACCTTATTTAACTGGTTATCCACAGACGTTCGCGGTGCAAGAGTGTTGGATTGTTTTGCTGGAAGCGGCGCACTGAGCCTAGAAGCATTATCACGCTACGCTGACTATGCTCGAATTTTTGAACTGCAATCCAGCGCAGCGAAGCAGTTGCAACAAAATTTACAAACCCTAAAATGCGAAACGGCCGATGTCATTAATGGTGATAGTTTGGCTTTGCTCGCCAAAGGTAATCCAGATAAAGGCTTTGATATTGTTTTTGTCGATCCCCCTTTTCGCAAAGATCTGGCCAGTAAAACCATCGCGCTGCTAGATGAAAAACAATGGCTCAATGAAAATGCACAAATTTATGTCGAAACGGAATCCGACTTAGCTCAGTTAGACATCCCCAATACTTGGGTTGAGCTTAAACAAAAATCGGCAGGGCAAGTGACCTACCGTTTATTCCAATATCAAATTGATTAAAGGTTACAGATGAAATTTTTTATTCTGGCAGGTAAGAGCTTTACCCTGCTGACATGGTTGGTGATGTTTTATAATGTGTTCATGCCATTCGATGGCAAGGTCAGCATTGTTCTCAATATTCTGTTATTGATCACGGCATTTATGCACTTGTTCCAATTATTGATTTTTTACACCATGTTCAACACATTACTAAAACTTAAGTTAGTCGATTACATTAAAGTCTATTTCTTGGGTGTCTTTGGTTTATTAGAATATCGCCAAAAAGTATTGGATTTACCTCAAGCTGAAGATTGATACTTATAGCTGGCATCACAAATGAAGTGATAACGAAATTAAACAGCATCTAAGTTATGAGCCTCACATTCGTGGGGCTTTTTATTGAGCTTTAATTATGGGTTACGCTTTAAAGCACTAATCAATATGGTTATAGACATTAATTGATCATGCCTAGGGTTATCACTCCCTATTCACCATCTCTTATGTAGGTCTACTT
>NZ_JAJGZS010000022.1:0-69563 GCF_020806285.1 Shewanella sp. 10N.7 | reverse complement strand
ACTTTTTAGGGTAAGGGTGAGCAACACCTTTATGACAATCTACACAAGTCTTTCTGCTTAGAATAATAGTCGCCTTCTTGCTTTTTAATTCACAACAGCAAATTTCAGCCATAAAAAAACCTCGCCATAGCAAGGTTTTTTTAATTGATAGCTGCAAGGGTCATCACTCCCTATTCGCCACCTCTTATGTAGGTCTACTTACTTTTTAGGGTAAGGGTGAGCAACACCTTTATGACAATCTACACAAGTCTTTCTCTTATCGCCTTCTTGCTTGGCGTTGCGTTCGTGCATTCTTTTAGCCATTTTCTTCATTGTTTCAGGCTGATCTTCGTAGATACGAGTATGACAATGTTGGCAGTTAGCTGAGTCAGTTGCACGGAAATATTCAAGTGCAATATCTGCTTGCTCTTTACGGTTTTCATCTAACCATGCTTGCGTGTTGAAATCTTTGATAGTCACAAAACCATATAGATCTTTCGATACGATGATTTTCTTAACCAAGTAATCAACTGGGCCATGTGGAAGGTGACAATCTTGACATTGCACAGTTACACCTGCGCTTCCACCACCATGAGCTGAAGCAAGTACTTCATCTTTTAGTGAGTGGTTACTGTGACAAGTCATACAGAAAGCATCTGTACTTGTCGCATGTAAGGTTTGCTGTGTAGCGAAGTAGCCTACTACACCCATAATCACACCGACTACAATCAGTGCGATAATTGAATATTTTGCGCTTGGTTTGAAAAGTGCACGCCAGTTCATCGGTCATCTCCAATAGAAAATTTATAATTTATAATTCTTAAACTCTAAAATATAATTTTTAAATTCTAAAAATAATATTTGTATTCTAGGTTGTTTTTGCCTTAAAAAAATGATTTAAAGGCATGTTTTAATTAATAAGTTGCTACATTATGTTCAAAATGAGACCTAGATCGAAATAACCACAAAATTAGTGACCCAATCTAGCTTACTTAAACCTAATACAAGCTGGGCTTATTGGCAAAGTTTCTTTAACAATATCTAGAAAGTTCATAAAACTGACACCATCAATGAAACTAATGAACTATCATTAACTTAAACAATCTATCTTATTTAATTATCTATTTTGTGACCCGTTTTATTGCTCGCTGAATGTTAACAAGCTATATTCGCCAAGTTAATGAGTAAAATTCTTTTACTGTTATTACGATTTTTAATAATTAGGATCTACAGGCTATAAATGAGCGTTAAACTGTCTCACCACATCATTATTTTCTTCGCTTTGTTCGCATTACTCGGACAAGGCTTAGTCACTAATGGCTATGCGATGGTGGCAATGCCTATGACTCATATAGTTGATAAAGAACCAACGAGTGATGCAGCTACCGAGGATGTGGAAAGCGCTACGATGGACTGCCACCAGCAGGTATCGACCAACATCCCCTCAATAATAGACAGTAACAAGCAAAGCAAACATTGTTGCGACTCTATAACTGATATAGCACAGACCGAACCATCTTCATGTTGTGATTCAGTGGCAGGTTGCAGTCTTGATTGCAGTCATTGTATGAAAATTTCGATGACCGGTCACATGCAGAATGTCGATATCATCATTGCTAAATCACTGAATATAAAAGCAGAAGCAACTAAATTACCGCATTTTTTTTACCATCAAACCTTGCCAGCATTTAAACCTCCTATTGCCTAAACTGCATTAAACCCGCCATCCATTACTGTTTACATCACCAAAACGTGATTTCATATGGCGCATTTTTACAAACGATCACTTTACCGGTTTTACTTTTACGATGACCTAATTCACTGCTAAATGTGGATTGTTGTTCGTCATTCGTTACTTGAGGTTTTTATGAAACACATTATCAGTCTTTTTATTGCAATGACGTTGGGGGCTGTACTTGCTATTAGCACCGCTAACGCAGCTACTGATACCCGAGATAATCATCAACATGCTGATCACTCAATTGATCCGCATCCAATGTATTCATGCCCAATGCATCCAGAAGAAACCAGCCATGAAAAAGGCCGTTGCTCACTGTGTAATATGTTTCTGGTCAAAAATGAGCAATCTGCAATCGATGAATTAGTGACAAATAACCCCACTTACTATTGCCCAATGCACCCTGAAGAAACCAGCCATGAAAAAGGTCGTTGCCCGCAATGTAATATGTTCTTAGTCAAGGAAGAAGAGGAAGAGTCCACTTCAGTTGAACATGCGGCTCATAGCCATACTCATGCTGTGACTCTGCCTGATAAGTCAGCAAGTCAATCTAAAGCTGAGCAGGTACTTAGTCAGCCTAAACCGGCATTACTCACCACTACACAAGCGAATGATGAAGGTAATATCAAATACGTTTGCCCAATGCACCCTCACGTGATTTCTGATGAACAAGGCACCTGCCCTATTTGCGGAATGAATCTAGAAAAAGTCACTATGGGCGGCGTAGGCGAAGAAGTCGTGGTTGGCGTATCCGGAGGTATGCAACAAGCACTTGGGATGCGTAGTGAGCAAGTCAGCGAAGGCACATTATGGAAACTCGTTAAAACCATTGGCACCGTCGAATACAACGAAAACACCATTGGCCATGCGCATACCCGTGTCAGTGGTTGGTTAGAAACTCTCATGATCCATAATGTTGGTCAGAGGGTTAAAAAAGGCCAGCTGCTATATGAACTGTATTCCCCTGAGTTAATCAACGCTCAAGATGATTATATGCAAGCCAAAGATTATCTCATGCAAGACCCTGAACGCGGTGCTGGGCTGCTTAAAAAAGCTCGATTACGCCTTGAACTACTTGGGGTGAGTTCCACAACTATTAAACAACTGGAAAACACTGGCGAGACCATTTATCGCGTTCCATATTATGCCGACCAAGATGGCTTTATCAGTCAACTGAGTGTTCGTCATGGTATGTATGTTGAACCCGGAACAACCTTATTTGAAATCGTCGACTTACGAAGTGTTTGGGTTATTGCTGATGTGTTTGAAAATGAGCAAAGCTGGTTAGAGCAAGGTCGCCCAGTTGAAGTAACGTCTTCAGCCCAAGGTTTGTTCGATCTTGAGTCCACAATCGATTATATCTACCCAGAACTTGATCCCGTCTCTCGTGCGATGCGAGTGCGCATCAAACTCGAAAATCCAGGTAAAAGCTTAAAACCAGGCAGCTTAGTTGATGTGAAATTATTTGGCGGCCCAAAGCGCGGCGTATTATCCATTCCTACTGAAGCATTAATTCAAACAGGCCGAGAGAACCGTGTTGTAGTCCAACGTGATGATAATAGCTTTGCTTCAGTAGCCGTTAAAGTCGGTATGATTGCTCAAGGTAAAGCAGAGATTATCGAAGGTCTGCAAGCGGGTGAAAAGGTCATCGTATCCGGCCAATTCTTATTAGATTCTGAAGCCAGTATTCAAGGTAGCTTGCAACGATTAAGTGGCAGTAATACTGAACCCGCAGCTGATCCTCATGCGCATCATTAATCGGAGGCCGACATGTTAGAAAAAATAATCAGCGCCTCAATTAGGCAAAGAGCTATGGTGTTAGTGCTTACTGCCGTGATTGCCTTAATTGGTTATCAGGCAATGCGCATGACGCCACTTGATGCACTACCAGATTTATCTGATGTGCAAGTGATTGTAAAAACCTCATACCCAGGCCAAGCACCACAATTAGTTGAAGACCAAATAACCTATCCGTTATCAACCGCCATGCTCGCCGTACCTGGTGCTAAAACCGTTCGTGGTTTTTCTATGTTTGGCGACTCTTACGTCTACATTATTTTTGAAGACGGCACCGATATTTATTGGGCTCGCTCCCGAGTCTTAGAATATTTATCCCAAACCCAAGGACAGCTACCCGACAATGTCACTCCCACTCTGGGACCTGACGCATCTGGAGTTGGTTGGGTATTTCAGTACGCGTTAGTTGATCGCAAAGGCCAACATGATTTAGCGCAATTGCGTTCACTGCAAGATTGGTTTTTAAAGCTTGAGTTACAAAGTGTTAGCGGCGTGTCAGAAGTCGCGACTATTGGCGGCATGGAGCAGTCATACCAAATCATTGTTGACCCGCATAAGTTGGCTTTGTATCAAATTGATTTAATGACTGTAAAAAATGCCTTAGACAATTCTAACAGTTCAACAGGTGGCTCAGTCATTGAAATGGCAGAAGCCGAGTACATGATCACTTCAACAGGTTATCGGCAAACACTGGCTGACTTTAGGGAAATACCATTAGGCATAGTGTCTGAATCTGGCACGCCGGTATTGATGAAAGATGTGGCGCAACTACGCACAGGGCCTGCCGCCCGACGCGGAATCGCCGAACTAGATGGTAAAGGTGAAGTGGTTGGCGGCATTGTGGTGATGCGTTACGGTGAAAATGCCCTCGCCACCATCAACAATGTCAAAGATAAGCTTAAAGAAATCGAAAACGGCCTGCCTGATGGGGTGGAGTTAGTGATCACTTACGATCGCTCTGAGCTTATTCTTAACTCAGTGGACAATCTTAAACATAAAGTGCTCGAAGAAATGATGGTCGTAGGCATTATCTGCCTGATTTTCTTGCTTCATGCCCGCTCAACCTTAGTAGCGATTATCTCGTTGCCAATCTCGATATTAATCAGTTTTATCGTGATGAATATTATCGGGGTAAATGCCAACATCATGAGTTTAGGTGGTATAGCCATTGCCATAGGAGCAGTGGTGGATGCCGCCATTGTGATGGTCGAAAATGTGCATAAGCATTTAGAACAATATCGAGAAAAACATAATGGTCAAACTCCTACGGGTGACACCCATTGGGAGTTAGTACGAAAAGCTTCGGTTGAAGTCGGCCCAGCACTATTTTTCAGTCTGTTGATTATCACCTTAAGCTTTGTGCCCGTGTTTGCCCTAGAAGCTCAAGAAGGCCGATTATTCCACCCTTTGGCATTTACTAAAACCTTTGCCATGGCTGCCAGTGCGATATTAGCTATTACCTTGATCCCGGTGTTAATGGGCTATTTCGTTCGCGGTAAAATCCCTGATGAGAAGAAAAACCCTCTCAGCAGACTATTGATTGCCATTTACGAGCCTATGCTGCGTTTAGTGCTTAAATTTCCAAAGTTCACCATCTTATTAGCCATCATTGCCCTTGGCAGTGCGGTGTATCCAATGACAAAAATGGGCAGCGAGTTTATGCCTGAACTTGAAGAAGGTGATTTGCTTTATATGCCAACGACTCTACCAAGCGTAAGTGCTGGTAAAGCCGCTGAAATTTTGCAGCAAACTGACCGACTCATTAAAACTGTACCCGAGGTAAAGCGGGTATTTGGTAAGGTTGGCCGAGCGATGACTGCCACCGATCCTGCGCCATTAACCATGCTAGAAACCACCATCATGCTTAACCCACGTGAAACGTGGCGCGAAGGCATGACACTTGAGGGGATCATTGCTGAGCTTCAAAAGACGGTTAAAGTACCCGGAATGACCAATGCTTGGGTTCAACCGATAAAAACTCGCATTGATATGCTCTCAACAGGAGTACGAACCCCTGTCGGAATTAAGATTTCCGGCGCAGATATTGATGAACTTCAGCGTATTGGCACTGAAATAGAAGCCGTTGTCAGTCAACTACCTGGTACGCAATCGGCATTTGCTCAGCGAACAAGTGGTGGCCGCTATATTGATATTGAGCCAGATCTTAAAAATGCTGCTCGTTACGGAATGACCCTCAAAGACATTCAAGATGTGGTGCAAATGGCCATTGGCGGTATGCAAGTGGGTCAATCTATTCAAGGGCAAGAACGTTACCCAATCAATATTCGCTACCCCCGCGAACTGCGTGACAGTATCGAAAAGCTGCAAGACTTACCTGTCATGACCAAAACAGGTAAATACTTACCATTAGGCAACTTAGCAACCATTTCTATTAGCGACGGTGCGCCCATGCTTGCCAGTGAAAATGGTAGATTAATCAGTTGGGTATTTGTCGATTTGGACAACATATCCATTGGTGAGTATATTGCTACAGCCAAACAAGCGCTTAATGAACAAGTTCAGCTTCCACCTAGATATAGCTACACTTTTGCAGGCCAATATGAGTATATGCAACGCGTGGAAGCAAAAATGGAGTTGGTTATTCCGTTAATGCTTGCGGTGATTTTCATGCTGCTAATGATGACTTTTGGCTCATTTACCCAGGCCTCAGTGATCATGTTGAGCCTGCCATTTTCGCTTGTTGGCAGTGCATGGTTATTGTACTTGTTGGATTTCAATTTCTCGGTAGCAGTTTCTGTCGGGATGATTGCACTTGCAGGGGTCGCGGCTGAATTTGGTGTGGTGATGCAGGTATATTTGAATAACAGCATTAAAGACAGACAAGCCAAAGGGCAATACAAGCAGCGCAGTGATTTAAGCGAGGCGTTAATCCACGGCGCCGTGATGCGTATTCGCCCTAAAGCCATGACCGTTGCCACCATTTTCTTTGGATTACTGCCAATTATGTGGGGCAGTGGTACAGGTAATGAAGTAATGCAGAAAATTGCCGCGCCTATGGTCGGTGGCATGGTCACCGCCCCATTACTGTCATTGTTTGTTATTCCAGCCATTTATTTACTGATATATGGCAGGAAACTACCAAGATCATCTGATTAAATAACACCATCAAAAAAGGCGCTCTCAGCGCCTTTTAAATTTTATAAACACAACATTGATTTTATAGATCTTCACTCATGATCTGTTGTTTAAGTTTGGCTAATTGCATCATTTTTACCATTCCCCACATCATGGTCACACCGCCAATCGCCACCATGACATACTGCACATTCGTATTATCTAACATCGGCAGCGTTGCAATGTTAAAGCCTGCAAAAATGCCATACAAGCCCGCAGCCATTAGCAAGGTTCCAGGGAAATCAATCACTGCTACCATGGTCATTTTCTTTTGAATATCTGCTAATTTTTGCTCTTTGGTCTGCGACATGTTTCTTCCTTGAACTGAGTTGATAAAACTAAAAATTTTGTCTGATTCACTAAGCTAACAAACCCATGACCTTGGCGAAAGTATAATTTAGCAATCAGGTAGACTCAGTTTAATGATTGAAAATGTGCCTCCTTGAGGATCATCAATCACCGCAAACCGACCCACATCAGGTATATCTGTCGGCGGCACGCAAATTTTACCGCCCAATTCATCCGCTTTAGCTGCCATTGCATCGCAATCTTCAACGCTAAAATACAACATCCAGTGAGGTGGCATATCGCCAAACTCTTCGGTCATTTCCATCATGCCACCAATAGCCTGCTGAGCCACCATCCATTGGGTATACTCAGCAACACCCACTTCCGACATGTCCACCGTTTCAGTGTCAAAGCCCAAAACTTGGCAGTAAAAGTTTTTAGATAAGCCTGCATTGCGGCACATGTACTCAACCCAGCAAAGTGTATTAGGTTCAAAAGAACGTTTAATTCCTACATGTTCAATGGCTTGCCAAATAGAAAAACGCGCCCCTTCTGGATCATGGCACACGGCCATGCGGCCTGAATCTCCCACTTCATGAGGGCCTGCAATAATTTCGCCACCAGCATGTTTAATCAATTTCACTGTTTCGTCGACATTATCGACTGCAAAATACAGCTCCCAATGTGTCGGCTGTGATGCCATTTCTTTTGGCATTTGATACATAGCACCAATATCATCACCCTCTATCTGCAGCATAGTGTAATGACCTTCTGGCATAGGCATATCATCGGCGTGCCATTGAAAAAGGTTTTGGTAAAAGCTTTTGGCAGAAAACCAGTCATGACTTGCAAGCTCTACCCAACAAGGCTGACCTTGAGCGTATTTAGACACTTTCATACATACTTGTCCTTGTAATAGTTAGCAATGAATAACGTGAACATGACTTAACAGTTAAGACGTTTTTTCAGCCGCTGTCGAGGTGAATCTTGATAAATACAACTCTTTACTGGCATAAAAAAGCGCCCTTATCTAAGGACGCTTTTGGAACGTTTGAGACTCACTAATTCAATCGTTAAGTACTTATCTTTATGTTAAGAACTTACCTTTATATAGACCAGATATAGTAAATCTGAGACTTCATTCGAATAATAATGCCGCGTATCACATCTAAAAAGCTCATAAACTCAGCAGGTTTAGTCCCTGATACCCAAGCTAATCCAACTGAACCTACTGGGATATCATACTCTGCAGACTCTTGTAGTTTTAAGCGCACAAAGTGATGCTTATTATTGATGTTTTGCCCTGTGGTCTGTCTGACATTGTCATCACGTGCTAATAAGCTGCCTTGCGCCTCTCCTGTTGCCTCAATAATCCCTTCAACTTCAGCGTTGAAAATTTTACTTGGGTACACCGCTGATGCAAACTCCGCCATTTGGCCAACCTCAACGTTACGTATCGCTTGGTGATTGACTCGCATCAGTACATACTTTTCATCGGTATACATCTGAATTCTCGGCGCAACACCAACATATTGGCCTTCTCGCATAATGAAGTTAGTCACATAACCATTAGCAGGTGCATAAACCTTTGTATTATCAAGGTTCCATTGTGCTTGAGCCACATTTTCGATTTCACTTTCTAAATCCGACTGACGGCTATCAACCGTTAAGTGAGCTTTTTGAATATCGAGCTTGGCTTTTTGAACTTCAGTTTTCGATTTAGCAATTTGAGTGACATAGGCATCGACTTTGGCTTGAGCTAAATCAACAGCTGTTTGCTGCTCATCTAACTGACTTTCTGTAATCGTGTCAGGCACTATGCTATTTTGCTCAACGTAACGCGCCAGCGTTGTCTCTTTCCAAGTTAAATCTTTCTTAGCTGCATGCAATTGGTTTTTACTGATGGCTTCATCAGAATTTGCCGATTGCAGTTCTTTCTCTGCAATAAGGATATCTTCTTTCGCTAGTGACAATGCGACTGTCGCGGTTTGCTTACCCACAGAGGCTTTATTTAAAGCAATTTGGTAAGGCTCATCATCAAGCTCATATATCAACTGCCCAGCCACGACCCTTTCATTGGGTTCAACATAAATGCCTTTTACATTACCTTTAATTTGCGTTGACGCAGGACGTAACTGAATATGCGGTGATTGCACAACAGAGCCGCCTGTAATATCCATAGGTGCATAATTTAATAAACCGACCCACACGAACATTAACCAACCCGTGCCCCCTAAATATGCAAACGCTTTAGTGCCTTTATTCCACGGCATACCCACCATACGCAGAATATAAATAAACAATGCCCATACGGCTAAACCTTCAATCATGAGTTAACCTCTTCTTTTTGGGGAGTGGCTGATACTGGTTCGTCAGTATCCTTTTCACGCCATACATCTCTAATTTTTCTCAGTGCTTTACCAGTATCAATAAACGCAACCATCACAGCTAATACCCAAACCCAATGCCACAAAAAGCCTATCCAGGTGAGCGCAGTGATGAGCCCTATTTGTTGATGGTTTTCTTTATGCGCCTTATCGATTGGCAATTCATGTACCTTCCAAAAGCCATAACCTGCTGCGGCAACTACGCCGACTAAAACCACTAATGCAACGCCATGAAGTGCAGCATCAACACCTGAATCGACGAATGGCATACTGAATAAACTCATATTGATCTCACTTCTGTAAACTTAGATGTGGCTAGTTTGCCCCTACCGCTTCAAATCACAACATTAAGTACCCATTTGTATCAATAAATGTTATTTTTTGAGTTAATCTGACACCTTCATGTCATTAACCTGAACCTTTACTACAGAGAAATTGCCATGGCTTTTAATGTCTCTTTTATCCGCGTTTGCTGTGTGCTTCCTGTACTGCAAGGGGTTGAAGATCGCTATAACATCACCCATAAGGATCTTTCGATCCCTGATAGTTTGATGTTAGAGCCCATGACATTGATCCCTTTCTCGGAGGTGGCCATGTGGTTAACAAAAATTGAGTTGTTAACAGGTGACAGTGACTACATGCTTAACATTCAAGAATATTTAGATATCGGCAGATTTAACCTGCCTAATAATTGGTTTCTCGCCACACCTGATTTAGCCATCACCTTTAGACGGGTTAACTATGCTATGGCTTGTTTTCATTCAGGGGCTAGTTATTACGGAGCTCAGTCAAACAAAATCATTAAGTGGTGTTATCGCAATGATTACGTCAACTCAAAAGCAAAATCTCATGACTCGTTGAGAGTCGCACTGACCTTACTAAACACTTGTCGGTATTTTCTCGGAGCAGATTTTCAGCCCAAAAAAGTCATGCTTAGCGGCCCTTTAATTGGCCAACTGGGGGTTGAACAAGCTTTTGGCTGTAAAGTGACATGGAATGCCCCGCTTACAGAAATGTGGTTGGACATAGACTCTTTAATAAGCTCTGAACAAGATTTTTTATCTTCTCAGTCAACGCTGCAGCAAATTAAAAAAAATAACAGCAACAGCATCTCACTCAATCAGCTTGACTCTTATTTAAATATGCCACAAACCCATGACACACCTAAGGTGCTGTATGAGTTAGTCAATTACATTCGCTTTTATGGTTTACCTACAGTGGACTCATTGGCAGATTTGTGCGGTTTTTCACGTCAACAACTGCAAAGGCGTCTGCAGCAAAACGGATTCAGTTTTACGGAGTTAATGCGCTATATTCTCGGTAATTTGGCGATCAACTATATGCTAGAAGGAAGAAGCGTGAGTGAGGTTTCGGCCTTGCTAGGCTACGCGAATGTACGCAGTTTCAGTAAAAGTTTTCAGCGTCTTCATCGTCAAACACCGACTCAATATATTGAAAAGCTGCATCAAAAAAGCCCTCATAAGAGGGCTTAATATCAAACTGTAGCAATCAACATTTCATTATTGATACACAGGCAGTAAATCAGCCATTGCTAACAAGTGGCAAGCACCAGTGACGATACCAAACAGCATCACCACAGCAAGCAATGGTGTGCCGCCTGGCACGCGATAACTCGTTTCGTCAGCAAACATTTTACGAGATTGATATGCCATCATCGCAGGTACAATCGCGGTCCAAATAGTGGCAGCTAAAGCCGCAAAACCTATCGCCATTAAGAAACCATTCGGGAATAATAAGCCTAAAACAGTTGGAGGAATAAACGTCACCACGGCGGTTTTTAAACGGCCATTGCTTGACTCATCAAAACCAAATAAATCGGCTAAGTAATCAAACAATCCGAGTGTGACACCTAAGAAAGACGATGCTACGGCAAGGTTAGCAAATAAAGTCAGCATGGTATTAAGCCATGAGCTAGACATGACTTCAGATAATGCACCAACTAATACGCCCATATTGCCGCCTTGGGCAATAATGTCACTGAAACTGCTACGAGAAATATTGCCCATCGTGGCTGCTAACCAACAGCTATAAATCACTAACGCAATAAAAGTACCGATGAATATCGCTTTGATAATCACCTTTGGCTGTTTGCCGTAGTACTTCACTAGGCTAGGCACGTTACCGTGATAACCAAAACTTGCCAAACCAAAAGGCAGCGCCGCTAAAATATAAGGCGCATAGCTTGCTTCGCCATCTGGTACTAATAATTTTACGCTATCGACATCAATGAGTAGATTGCCCACCGCTAAAAAGAAGGTAATGATCATACCGCCAATCATCACAGTCGTGATACGGTCAACGGCTTTAGTACTTATCACCACCACAGCTGCTAGCAAGGCCGCAAACACTAATCCTGCGAGGCTTTGCGGCAAGTTAATCCCCATACCCGACAAAGTATGGTTCACAATCGAACCACCGCCACTGATGTAAGCATAGGTAAGGATATATAGCACGAAGGCTATTGATAGGCCGTTCACGATACGCCAAAACTGACCTAAAGTGACTTTGGTTAGAGTGTCAAAGCTGTCACCTGGTTTAAAGTGTAAGTTGGTTTCTAACAGCAATAAGCCTGAAACTAACATACAGAACCAAATGCCGATGAGCATGACTATCGAATAGCCAAACCACATACCAGCACTCACAACAGGAAGAGAAAACATACCGGCACCAACAGTGGTACCAGCAATGATCATTGCGCCGCCTAACAAAGATTTATTTTTCGGCTGCGTTTGTGTTGAACTCATAAAGTTAGTCGTTACCCATGTTCCACAGTCACACTATCGACTATGGTTTTACGAACAGATAATCGCAACATGCCATTGGCATGGTCACGAATTCGGATGACAGCAAATTGATTGTCACTACCCGACAAGTGCCCTAATTCTTTTAATTTTACACTCAAATTATTGTAGAGTTTTTTATCATAAAACTCTGGCGCAGTAATTCCGTGTAAAGCACCTAAACGCTGAGCTAGCATATGGCTCGCGCTTTCGAGATCTGAACGTTCAATATCCGGCTTGTAAGCCAATAAATTAAAGATAATCGCGTAACGTTGTAATGTCTCACTGACAGTTTCGGACAATAGCATTAACTGGGTAATATTACCTTGATTGACTTCAAACTCGTCAGTACCTGAAATCAATTGCTGCTCAACAAACAAGTCTAAAACATGATCGACATATGCGGTTAAATCCTCGATACCCATAAACAATTCAGCTTTAAGTAATGGGTAAAAGTCATTGACGATTTTATGAATATTTTCACGATTATGTTCTTCATATTGCACTAAGCAACTGGCAATTAATGAAGGCACTGCCATCAAGTGAATAATGTTATTGCGATAATAACTCATCGCAATCACCGCATGCTCTTCAATCGCAATAATCTCACCTAATTGATCACTAGTTGAAGTAAACTTTTTCAGCGATAAACATTGCTCAATCAACTCACTTGGCGTCCCTTCGGCAACCGAGGTATAGCCGGTGTACGGCACATCTTTCAATAACTTCAGGTATAAGCCTAACTGGCTTTCAAGCTCACTGCGCTCTAACGCATTTTGCTCTGCAGCCAACAGCACCATACTGGTTAACGTGACTGAACTCGCCGCCGCAGCACTGTTGATATTGGTCATCACTTTATTGGCAAGTGTGTTAACCGCAGGCGTTAACCAAGTCGGTTTTTGCTCAGGATCTTGAGCAATTTCTTCACGCCAGTCTGGCGCTTGTTGGTTCAAGAATTGTTGTACGTTAATGGGTTCGCCAAAATTGACATAACCTTGACCAAAATTACCTAATTTACGTAATGCACCAAATACCTGCCACACCGATTCTTTTTGCTTCTTCTTACCGCTTAACTCTTTATGGTAAGTCGACACTTCCATCACGTGATCGTAACCCAAATACACAGGCACCAATGTCACAGGACGCTCAATGCCACGCAAAACACTGTTCACAGTCATCGCTAGCATGCCCGTTTTTGGCGCTAGTAAACGACCTGTACGTGAGCGACCACCTTCAGTGAAGTACTCAACTGAATAACCTTTGGCAAATAATTGATCTAAATATTCTCTGAATACGGCGGTATATAATTTATTACCGTTAAAACTACGACGAATAAAGAACGCACCACCACGACGGAACATTGGCCCCGCAGGCCAAAAGTTCAAGTTAATTCCGGCAGCAATGTGCGGTGGTACCATGCCTTGATAATAAAGGATGTAAGACAGTAATAAGTAATCCATATGGCTACGATGACATGGCACATAGACAATTTCATGGCCGTCATGGTGTAGCTTTCTGACTTTTTCGGCACTTTTAATACTGATACCACTGTATAACTTGTTCCATAACCAAGTTAAAAAGCGCTCAGCAATGCGGATCAAGTTATCAGAATAATCAGCGGCAATTTCATCGAGGTACTCAATGGCTTTTTCGCGCGCTTTTTCTTCAGATATCTTTTTGTTCGCCGCTTCTTCTTGAATCGCTTTAGTAATAGATTCTGACTTAAGTAACGAGTTGAACATCGCCTGACGGTTTGGCAGTTGCGGTCCTGTCATCACTTTACGTTGACGTCTGAAATGGACTCGTGCAACGCGGATGAGTTTATGGGCAATACTGACATCCGTACCATGCTCATCAGCCATGTAACGTAATGACATTGCATTAGAGAATTGAATAAAGTTATGGCGACCTAAAAACAGGATCATTAACCACTTACGCAGCCAAGTCGGGTTTTCGCGTTCAAACACTGCAGCGGTCATGGTGTCATCTTCTTTACCAGGAATACGTCCCCAATAAAGACTAACAGGCACCAACTGAATATCTAACTCTTTATTCTTTTGATGTAATTCGAGTAGTTTGGTGAAATTGGCGACAAATTTTTCACCACTGTGACGCTTGCCAAACAGCGGCTTACGTCCTTCAACACAGACAATTCTTGGGGTATTTAAACCATCAACATCCAGTCTTTCATAAGGACTTGGTAAGCCAAACTTAGCCGACATTTCATGCAAAGCAGCAATGTCACTCAGCGACTCTGTCTTCATGACATAGACCACTGGCTTTTCTGGATCTAGATTTAAGTCAGCGAACGGATCTTCAGGCACAACAACACTGTGTACCATTAATTTCTGAATCCAACGCAACGATTTAGCAATGATAGAATCTGGTTTTAGCATGAGTATTCGCATTATCTACAACGATTTATTGCGCATAGGATACCAGAATCTAGATGGGATTCACTAACCTGCTTATCTGTATTTAACAATTGAGCGGCAATATGAAGGCCGTTAGCTGAAAATAATTAAGCAATTCCAACGCTGATTTATGCTGGACGAAATGCATCAACAGTACTGTATAAATATACTGTATCGACCTGAAACCTCTCTGTTAAGTACTAATATTAAAATTAGTACCAATAAAAATCACACATACCCTAAAACAATCAAGACATTGATTTATATAAACTAAAACCCAATACCACATAATAAAAACAACAATAAACCAGCAGATACCATAAATTTCATTGGTTAATACTTGCGCGACCAAAGATACTGTATATAATGACAGTCACTGTATAAAAAAACAGGAATCAATATGAGACCTTTAACGCCACGACAAGCTGAAATTCTAGAACTAATTAAATGTAATATTGCTGAGACAGGTATGCCACCGACTCGTGCAGAAATTGCCACTAGATTAGGCTTTAAAAGTGCTAACGCTGCCGAAGAACATTTAAAGGCGCTGGCGAAGAAAGGCTGTATCGAAATTATTCCTGGCACTTCACGCGGAATCCGCATGATTCAGGAAGAAGAGGAAGTTGAAGAAGGCCTCCCTCTTATCGGACAAGTTGCAGCAGGTGAACCTATTCTTGCGCTGGAACATGTTGAACAATACTTCCAAGTTGATCCTGAAATGTTCAAACCAAATGCTAATTTCTTACTACGAGTTCGTGGCGACAGTATGAAAGACATTGGCATTATTGAAGGTGACCTATTAGCTGTTCACAAAATGCAGCAAGCTAAAAATGGTCAAGTGGTCGTCGCTCGTGTAGATGATGACGTCACAGTTAAACGTTTTGAAAAGAAAGGCAACGTTGTTTATCTGCACGCAGAAAATGAACAATATTCGCCGATTAAAGTAGATTTAACATGCCAGAGCCTGACAATTGAAGGGCTTGCAGTTGGCGTTATCCGAAATGGAGGTTGGTTATGAACACATTATTAGGTAATGCACCACGTCATCCAGGCTTATGGGTCGATATGACATCAACAACTGCGCCAGTTAAACAAGGCATTGAAACTAAGCAAAGTGCCAACCAAGGCTTAACTGAGTTAACCCAGTTGTGCAGCCATTTGGCCATTTTAAGTCAGCAAGGTCGTTGGATTGTACTGATTAATCCTCCGCATATTGGCTATAAACAAATATTGGCTAACGCTAACGTTCGCATGGATCGTGTTTTACTTGTTCACACTAAAGATGAAGTAGAAACGCTTTGGGCGATGGAAAAAGCACTAACAAGTGGTACTTCCAGTGCCGTTATTACTTGGACTACACCACTAGATGCGCGTGATAATCGACGTATTCAATTGGTTGCTAAAAGCGCATTAGCACAAGGTGTCATCATTGAAGATGTAAATACTCACTTACATGATGAACATATGGGTGCCAATACTTCTGTAACACCAACAAGCTTAAATTTATCTGCTTTTCACTAAACAAATCTCTCTTTAAAAAGCCCTTCATTTATGTGAAGGGCTTTTTTTTGCGCCTTTTTTCAGCAAATTAGATGATAAAGTGATCTTGATCAATATTTAATCTCCAAGTAATGTAGTTAACAAGAGAGTAACAATTTGCTGTCACTCTTGAGTTTATAAAATGATAAAAAGCTACAAAACGCTGTAAAGATTGTGCTGGTACCATGCGGTATAGAAAGCCTTGAATAAAAAGCGTCAATTTAAGAATTGAAAAGTTCAGTATTAGGTACAAGTGTGGCCACCATAAACCAATAGAATAATCGAGTATTGATACTCGCAGCCACCGTGTACTTTGAAGTGATCAAACTTTTTCGGGAATAGAGAAGTTTGCATAGAGCAGAGTATTACTGTGTGACTTTTCCTTGTTGTTATTGCAAATCGCAATTGGCAGAGGAGTGGTCTTGTGAAGCGATTGTTGTATGGATTAATGGTGCTGCTATTTGCAGTACCGCTTGCGGCGGCTGATATGCCGCTTAACATGACGCAAGGCGTAACAGAAATCAGTGGCAAGGTTTATGACCTCCACATGATTATTCTATATATCTGTTGTGCTATAGGTGTTGTGGTCTTTGGGATCATGATTTACTCAATGATCTACCACAGAAAATCAAAAGGCGCAGTGCCGGCTGATTTTCATGACAGTACCAAGGTTGAAATAGCATGGACAATCGTGCCATTTATCATCCTTATTGGTATGGCAATTCCTGCCACTAAAACTCTGATTGCTATGGAAGATCCTAGCGATGCAGATTTAACCATTAAAGTGACTGGCTCTCAGTGGAAATGGCATTACAGCTATTTCAACGAAGATGTCGAGTTTTTTAGTTTACTCTCAACGCCAGCAGAGCAAATCCAAGGCTCTGCGGAAAAGACTGAAACTTACTTATTAGAAGTCGATAAACCTCTCGTATTACCTATTAATCGTAAAGTTCGATTCTTGATGACCAGTGATGATGTTATTCACTCATGGTGGGTACCTGCATTTGCGGTTAAAAAAGATGCCAACCCTGGCTTCATTAATGAAGCATGGACAAAAATCGATAAAATCGGCACCTACCGTGGCCAATGTGCTGAGTTGTGCGGTAAAGATCACGGCTTTATGCCAATCGTGGTTGAAGCCGTTTCCGAAGCTGATTATGAGCAATGGCTGCTTGACCAAAAGCAGCTAGCCGTAGATGCCAAAGCTGCAGCTGAAGCTTCACTTTCACAAACACTCACATATGACGAGTTAATGGCTCAAGGTGAGCAAGTCTATATGGGCGTTTGCGCCGCATGTCACCAACCAAACGGTGCAGGTCTTCCTGGTGTATTCCCATCTCTGATTGGTAGTCCACTGATTAAAGGCCCGGTAAGTCATCATGTTGATATCGTGGTTAATGGTAAAGCAGGCACTGCAATGCAAGCATTTGCTAAACAGCTTACTGCTACAGAAATCGCAGCTGTTGTAACTTACGAGCGAAATGCTTGGGGTAATAACTCAGGTGATGTTGTACAAGCAGCTGATATTAATGGCGGCGGTTCAACAACTGAATCTGGCCCTGCAAGTGACATTGCAACGCCTGTGACCTTACCAGCGACCGCTGACCAAGTAGAACAAGCTGCAACTGAAGCTGTGACCGAAGTGATAGAAGAAGCAAAAGCAGAAGTCGTACTTGATGATTTAACCATGGAAGAACTGATGACCATGGGTGAGCAAGTCTATATGACCAATTGCGCCGCATGTCACCAAGCCGCTGGCACAGGTTTACCTGGTGCTTTCCCTTCATTAATCGGCAGCCCAGCGATTACAGGGCCTGTTGACGGCCATATTGAAGTTGTCGTCAATGGCAAAGCTGGTACAGCAATGCAGGCATTTGGCTCTCTACTCACACCGCAACAACTCGCAGCAGTTATTACCTATGAGCGAAACGCTTGGGGTAATGATTCTGGAGATGCTGTACAGGCTTCTGACGTTGATGGTCATGGAAAGTAAGGGATTAAAATGAGCACTATTACACAAGATACAACCGAAGCTCATGATGGTCAGTCTCACGATGACCATGGCCATGATGATCACCATCATGGCGCGCCGAAAGGCATCATGCGCTGGATTTTAACCACTAACCATAAAGACATTGGCTCATTATATTTATGGTTTAGTTTCATCATGTTTCTCACTGGCGGTGCAATGGCGATGGTTATCCGCGCCGAACTGTTCCAGCCAGGATTGCAATTAGTTGATCCAAACTTTTTCAACCAAATGACCACAGTTCACGGGCTGATCATGGTCTTTGGTGCCGTTATGCCAGCCTTTACCGGCCTAGCTAACTGGCTTATTCCAATGATGATTGGTGCGCCAGATATGGCACTACCTCGGATGAATAACTGGAGTTTTTGGATTCTGCCATTCGCGTTTGCCATTCTGTTAAGTTCGCTATTTATGGAAGGCGGTGGGCCTAACTTTGGTTGGACCTTCTACGCACCACTATCAACGACCTACAGTCCTGATACCACGGCATTATTCGTCTTCTCAGTACACATTATGGGAATAAGCTCCATCATGGGCGCGATTAACGTGGTCGTGACTATTGTGAATATGCGCGCACCAGGTATGACATGGATGAAGTTGCCATTGTTTGTATGGACTTGGTTGATTACTGCATTCTTATTGATAGCGGTGATGCCCGTACTCGCAGGTGCTGTCACCATGGTATTAACCGATAAATACTTCGGTACTAGCTTCTTCGATGCTGCAGGTGGTGGCGATCCTGTGATGTTCCAGCATATTTTCTGGTTCTTCGGTCACCCTGAAGTTTACATTATGATTTTACCCTCCTTCGGTATTATCTCGGCAATTGTGCCTACCTTTAGCCGTAAAAAGCTCTTTGGTTATTCCTCCATGGTTTACGCCACCTCAAGTATTGCGATTCTGTCGTTCTTGGTATGGGCGCATCACATGTTTACTACGGGTATGCCAGTATTCGCCGAGCTATTTTTCATGTACTGCACCATGTTGATTGCGGTGCCCACTGGGGTAAAAGTGTTTAACTGGGTCGCGACGATGTGGCGTGGTTCTATTACCTTTGAAACGCCGATGTTATTCGCTGTCGCCTTTATCATCTTGTTCACTATTGGTGGGTTCTCGGGTCTGATGCTGGCAATTACGCCTGCGGATTTCCAATACCATGATACTTACTTTGTGGTTGCTCACTTCCACTACGTGTTAGTGACGGGTGCTGTGTACTCCATCATGGCCGCCGCCTATTACTGGCTACCTAAATGGACAGGACACATGTATAGCGAAACCTTAGGTCGCTGGCATTTCTGGTGTAGTACGATTTCAGTCAACGTGTTGTTTTTCCCAATGCATTTCTTAGGACTTGCGGGTATGCCTCGCCGTATTCCTGATTATGCAATTCAATTTGCTGATGTTAACCAAATCGTCTCTATTGGCGGGTTTGCATTTGGTTTATCGCAACTTATCTTCCTAGCCGTAGTGATTAAGTGTATTAGAGGCGGCGAGAAAGCAGCAGATAAACCTTGGGAAGGCGCTGAAGGTCTAGAATGGACCATCGCAAGTCCAGCACCTTATCACTCATTCACCACACCTCCAGAGGTAAAGTGATATGAGCCAGCCAACAAAATCAAACCGTAAATTACTAATAGGTCTCGTACTGGGCTCTATTGGTATGTTCGGCTTTGGTTTTGCACTGGTACCGCTTTATGACGTGCTTTGTGACACCTTGGGAATTAACGGAAAACCCCAAGGTACAGCAAGTAGTTATGAGGCGGTGGTCGTTGATAAAGAACGCACCATTACTATTGAATTTATCGCCCAAGTACAAGGCAGCATGCCATGGGAGTTTGGCCCTAAAGTGAACCGTATTCAGGTTCACCCAGGCGAACTCACCCGCACAGCTTTTTTAGCAAAAAACCTTTCTGCTAAACCCCTTGTCGGCCAAGCAATACCCTCGGTATCGCCTGGTCAAGGTGCAGCTTATTTCAATAAAACCGAGTGTTTCTGTTTCAATCAACAACCCCTAGCTGCAAAGGCTGATGCTGAACTGCCATTAATCTTTTATGTGGATCCAGACTTACCAGATTCCATTAAAACTTTGACTCTCTCTTATACCCTCTATGACATCACAGACAAACAAACTGCGGCCATAGAGCAAGGAGCAGCAAGATGACAACTAAACATGAAAACTACTATGTGCCAGCGCAAAGCGTTTGGCCCATTACCGGCGCTATCGGGTTATTCCTGATTGCTTTTGGCGCAGGTTCCTACGTGCAACAGTTAGCCACTGAAGATACTTCAGGTGGTTATATCCTAGTGGCTGGTATTGCAGTCATTATCTTTATGCTATTTGGCTGGTTTAAAAATGTCATTGATGAATCAATGTCAGGCTTATATTCAGCGCAAATGGACCGTTCATTTCGCCAAGGAATGAGCTGGTTTATTTTCTCTGAAATTATGTTCTTCGGGGCATTTTTTGGCGCCTTATTCTACGCCAGAATGGTCGCTATTCCATGGTTAGGTGGTAGCTCGAATAATGCCATGACCCATGAAGTTTTATGGCCAACATTTGAAGCCATGTGGCCATTGATCAAAACCCCTGATGGCACCACCACAGAAGCCATGCCTTGGACTGGGTTACCGCTTTATAACACCCTCATCCTTTTGGCTTCTTCAGTCACCTTGCACTTTGCTCACGTGTCACTGGAAAAGTCTAAACGTAGTGCATTAAAAGTCTGGTTAGGCTTAACCATTTTATTGGGTATCGGGTTCTTATTTTTGCAGGTTGAAGAATATGTTCACGCATACCAAGAAATGGGGCTCACGCTTTCATCTGGCATCTACGGAAATACCTTCTTTTTGCTCACGGGTTTCCATGGCATGCACGTCACACTGGGTACGGTTTTTCTGATTATCTTGTTCTTTAGGATTCTCAAAGGCCACTTCACTCCAGAAAGCCATTTTGCATTCCAATCAGGCAGTTGGTATTGGCATTTTGTCGATGTGGTTTGGCTCTGTTTGTTTATTTTTGTCTACGTCATTTAAACAAACTAATAAGGCCTTGGATTAGGGGTTACCCAACCTAATCCTAAGGCCAGTAATAACAGCACCATCACCAAAGCAGAAAAGATAACTCGGCGTCCTAAAAATTGACTCATTGGTTGTTTGTTTTCAGCTTTAACCATAATAAACAAGGCTCTAGCTAGATTAAATAATATGAATACAAGCAGCAGTACTAATACAAGCTTGAAAATAACTAAGGTATCCATGGGCTCTCCTTTGCGAGTCTGGCGATTATCTACTGGGTTATTGCTGCTTGTTACTGTGAGTGTGTTTTGTATTTTGGTCAAGTTAGGCGTTTGGCAACTTGATAGAGCTGAGCAAAAAACGGCGTGGCAAGCCACCTTGTCAGCCAGACAAGCTGCGAGTGAATTAAGTTTTGATCAACTGCTTGCTTTTGGCGCTGATGAAAGACTCAGTGGTTACCGTTTAAGCGTCAATGCGACTCCGGTAAATCAGCAAATATTGCTACTCGATAACCAAGTGTTTGAAGGGCGAGTCGGTTACTTAGCCTACCAAGTCTTTCAAGTTGCTCATGCAGGTGCGAATACAAATGCTGTTACAGGTACTAATACAGGTGCTATTACAAGTGATCGTGCTGAAGCAGTTAAAAAAGACCTACCTTGGCTTATGGTTGAATTAGGGTTTGTTGCTGCCAATATCGATCGTCGAATTTTACCTGACATAACTCCAGTACCACTGTCAGCCATTAGCCTAACGGGTCGTGTTTATCAAAAACAAATTAACCCTTTAAGCCACCAGCTCCATGCAGAAGACGGCCATGTGATGCGTTTTCAAAACCTCAATTTAGCGGCCTTAGCTGAGAAAATAGGCCACCCACTGGCACCAGTAGTACTGCAGCCAGATTCAATCCCTAACATTGCATTACCTAAGCCATGGACACCTATTCCATTATCAGCCCAAAAACACCAAGGCTACGCACTGCAATGGTTCACCATGGCGGCAGTATTTTTGTCACTGATGCTATGGATAGGATGGAAGCACTTAATAAAAGCAACACCTAACAGCACAACTAGCAAGACAAGTGAAAACGAATAAAACCAAACTAATAAATTAAGCCGTAACAAGAGGAGCAAGTATGAACTCCCCAGTAAAACCTAAAAACAACAAGGCATTGTTTGCCCTAGTACTGGTATTTATCTTACCAGTGGCCGTCGCAAAGCTGGTATTAAGCATGGACTTATACAATGGCGCTGCAACCAATAAAGGCCAACTTATTCCACCCGAGGTGAGCTATCAAAGCTTATCAATGGAAAATCCGCATCCACAATCTTGGCAGCTGTTATATCTATTACCTAAAGACTGCCTAGAACAATGTCAGCAACGTTTATACGTACTGCATCAAAGTCACGTGGCTCTGGGTAAACATCAAGATCGCGTGAGTCCTATTATCATGCTGCAACCTGATAGTGACACGGCAATCCTTGAAAAGCTCAAAGTGCCATTTGAAACTGCCAATGCTAGCCAAGCCATCATTGCAATGATGACTGAACAGCAAATGATTATTGTCGACCCACTCGGCAGCCTAGTGATGGAATATCCTGGCATCATCGGTGAGCAAGAAAATATGGATCAAGGCAAATCAATGATCGCCGACCTGCGTAAGTTATTGAAGTTGTCGAGGGTCGGTTAATGGATATAAAAAACCTCCTCAAATTCACCTTGGTATTTACCTTTGCCGTTATTTTGATGGGCGCTTACACCCGCTTATCAGATGCGGGGCTAGGTTGCCCTGATTGGCCGGGCTGTTATGGTCATATTGGCGTACCCAGTGATGCAGCCGACTTGGCAAAAGTAGAAACCAACTTTCCAGATCTCACCGTCGAGCCAGAAAAAGCTTGGCTAGAAATGATCCACCGTTATATTGCCGGCGCATTAGGCTTAATGGTGTTAACTATTTTAATTGTTTGCTTAAAAAGAGCCGATGCACCGAAAAAGCTGCCGATATTTATTTCCGCACTGATCTTATTTCAAGCGGCATTAGGTATGTGGACAGTCACCATGAAACTGATGCCCATTGTGGTCATGGGGCACTTGATTGGCGGCTTTAGTTTATTTTCCTTACTACTTTTACTCTACTTAAGAACCAAACCCTTACGGATCCCCGGCGGCGATTCTTATGCGCGAAAGCTCGGTCCATTGGCGATGGTGAGTCTTGTGGTGTTAGTCATACAGATCATGTTAGGCGGCTGGACATCATCAAACTATGCGGCATTAGCGTGTACTAGCTTGCCAATATGTGAAGGCAACTGGATAGATAACCTACAGTTTGCTAAAGCCTTCTCGCCATTCCAAGGCGATCACCCCAGCTTTGAATATGGCGTACTTGAGTACCCCGCCAGAATGACCATACATGTCACTCACCGTATTTGGGGCGTTATTACCGCCATCAGTTTATGTTGGTTAGCGTTTAAATTACTCAAAGCACAATCATCCATCATGCGACAAAGTGCATGGGTTTTATTTGCCCTTGTCGTATTACAAGTGGGTTTAGGCATCAGCAATATTGTAATGCACTTGCCTTTAGGTATTGCAGTCTCACACAACGGCGGCGCAGCGTTATTGTTGTTAACCGTTATCTTCATTAACTATGCGCTGTGGCGTAAAGCATAAGCAAGGATTCTATTATGGCTAAATCACTATCTTTACCCGCAAGCGCAACCAAAACTGACACACTGCAATGGCGCGCTTATTTCGAGATGACCAAACCAAAAGTCGTCGCGCTGATGCTACTGACGGTATTGGTCGGTATGTGCTTAGCACTGCCTGGCGCTGTACCGCTGCAACCACTTATTTTTGGCATGATTGGCATAGCCATGATGGCCGGCGCGGCGGCAGCTTATAATCACCTAATTGATCGCCGTATCGATGGCTTAATGGCGCGTACCTACAACCGCCCATTACCAAAAGGTAAAGTGTCTGCAATTAAAGCAATGACCTTTGCCACCTCTATTGGCTTAGGTGGGTTTATCATTTTATACGCTTTAGTGAATCCATTAACTGCATGGTTAACTTTTGCTAGTTTAATTGGCTATGCAGTGGTGTATACCGCCTATTTAAAACGTGCTACACCGCAAAATATTGTCATTGGTGGATTAGCTGGTGCTATGCCACCACTATTAGGCTGGACAGCTGTGACCAATGAACTGCATGGTAATGCACTGTTATTAGTGATCATCATTTTCACTTGGACACCACCACATTTTTGGGCTTTAGCGATTCATCGTAAAAAAGAATACGCCAAAGTCGATGTGCCAATGCTACCTGTAACCCACGGAGTAGAGTTCACTAAAACCTGTATTTTGCTATACACATTATTGCTAGCAATAGCCTGTTTATTACCTGTACTTGTTGGTATGTGTGGCCCAGTTTACTTAGTGGGCTCCACCATTCTAAGCTGTGGATTTATCTATAAAGCATGGCAACTTAAATATCATGACAAACCAGGGCTGGCGATGGATGTATTTAAGTTCTCTATCTACCACTTAATGATCCTGTTTTTGGTGTTACTAGTCGACCACTACCTATGGGTCAATTAATGACAGTATCAGTGACCAGTAGAGGGGAAGGAATGTGAAAAAGATAATCGCACTGGCTGTGATGATGTTAGGCTTAGGCGTGGCGGTAGCAGTTAATTTTTCGCAGCCTAAGCCGCTTGAACTTGCTAGCAGTTATATGTTCGACCAACCAAGAGCATTAGCGCCATTTACTTTGCATGACCAACTGGGCAATGAGTTTACCAATCAGCAACTACTCGGCAAATGGAGTTTAGTGTTTGTCGGATTTACCTCATGCCCTGATGTGTGCCCAACCACACTGAATAAACTCAATGCCGCTTATACTGAACTGCAATCAGTATCAGACGATATTCAGGTGGTGTTTGTCTCGGTTGACCCTGACAGAGACTCGCAAACCAAGCGCTTAGATTACATCAACTTTTTTAATAAAGACTTTAAAGCAGTCACCGCTGAACATGCACAGTTATTTCCGTTTACCAGAGACTTAGGCTTTGCCTATGCCATGGTTGGAGACGGCGCTGACTATCAAGTCGACCACAGTGCTAGTTATGTTTTAGTGTCACCCCAAGGGGAAAAATACGCGGTGTTTAAACCCAAACAACAACCAGGAAAAATTCCACAGATTTTGAATAAAGAGCTGGTTGCAGATCTAAAGCAGATTATTGAAAGTGCTTAAGATTTTTATATAGGTATTGGAAATATAACAAAGCCTCAATATGAAAATATTGAGGCTTTTTAATACGAGCCGTTGAGGAGTTCGATTTAAGTAATAGCCCTTTGCTGAAGCTCGTTTTATAGCATGACTTGATAGACATCTATTTCAAACCCACGAAATAACGAACTACCAATGAATTTAAAGCCTGTTCGGTTTACTACTTTAATAGAGCTAGTATTCTCAGGCTCAATAAGTGCGTGTACGACTTCTAGCTGCAAAGTGTGCTTAGCGAAGCCTAATACTCCAAACGTAGACTCAACAGCATAGCCTTTTCCCTGTTGGTTCGCAGCTAAACGGTAATTGATATGTACAACTTCGCCAGAATCAATTTTATGTTTATTGAGGCCACAAACACCTACAAATTCAGAAGTAGCAGAGTTATAAATAGCCCAGTGTCCATAACCATTTAAGTCATATTGTTGCTGGCATTTAACAATATACTCTTTAATCTGCAGTTCGGAGTGAACCCCTACTGTAGAGTATTTCATTACTGTAGAGTCAGCTAAAACCTTCGAAAGATCTTCAGCATCTGCATCAGTAATTTGACGAATTGATAACCTTTCTGTTTCCACTACAGTCAATATAAACTCCAAGAGATATCGCCTAAATCAGGTGCGTCGTAGGCGTCATCTGGATTTTCTTGTTATGTTTCGGTTGGGTAGTTCTTTGATAACTCTCGCACCTTGAGGAATCTTGAGAACAAATGAGCCTTCCTTGTTGAAAAATGCAACGTGCTCTTTGGAATGAACTATTAGAATGCCTTCAAGGATGTGCTCTCTATTTTTGGTTTGGAGTTTTTGACAATTACCCCAGAAAGCTTTGTCGTCTACATGGCAGCCATTTTCTAAGTAGTCATCCCTTATTTTAACAGCATTTTCGGAGCCTTTATAATAAGCCACAGCAGGAATTGCAAACCAGAATATTGCTAGAAATAACAGTGCATATAAGATTGACAATACGCCGTATGATGCAAGCCCTGCTATACCAACAGCTTTTGTAAAATCATTGTTTTTCCAATGAAAATACGAAATCAAACCTTTGCATTTTTCCATGAAATAATTCATAGATTTTAAAGGAGTTTTTTTCTTTTTCTTTATCGAGTAATAGCACAGGCCAATAAACCCAAAAACTACCGATATTGTGTAAATAATTGAGGGCCAGGAAAATATTAACTCTATAAATTCGCCGACGACAGAACCGATAGCAAGTAGAGAGTATCCGATAGCATAGTAAGCGGATACATAAGTATCTTGGACTGATAACGGGAATGTTTCTGAACTTATACCGAATGCGGATAATTTCCCTTGGTAATAGCTCAGACCAATCAAATACCCTGCTGGCGTTAGAACCCCTAAATACGCAAGAAACAGGTTCAAGCGATTTGATTTATTTTCAGAACTTTCTGACAACTATGAACTCTCCTTAGAAACATAACGCCTCGTTATATTTCGTATTTGTTCTTAATTAGATTGATTGCTTCTGGAGATACACCATGTTCAACTAATTTTTCTAAACCTTCTTTTATATTATTTTTCGAATCTTTTTTGCAAAAGCTTAAATCTGACTTACCTTTTAAATCAAAGTTAGTTGCAGCAGCAACTGATGACAACTCAAAGATGTCTTCGATTGAATGATACTTGATTTGGGCGCTTAGTATTTCTTTAGAGTCACTAAGCCAGTCAAGAGATTCCTGAACAATTAAATTCAAATAGCCATAAAATTCTTCAGTATCTTTTGGATAAAACAGATCAACTTCGTGCCCAAATTCCTTTTGGACTCCATCATTATCAATATATGAGTTTATACAAGATTCTAGAACAGCTCGGTGAGCATCAGCGAGCCTCAACTCTTCAGTTTCCTTTCCTGTTTTTACGAACATTAAAGGATTCCATTGAACCGCTCTTTTCAAAAGAGTTGTATCAAGGTGACCTATACCTTTATTTCTAATATGATTTGCCAATTCCAATTTTTTTCTAAGTGCTTTTGTTTTGACTACATATTCATTAGGGCTTTGAATCCTAAGCTTTGAGGTAACATCTTTAATATTATATAACGTAAGAAAAACGCTTCTTGTAGTTCGAAGTTTCTCAACCCACCCCAGCATTTCTTTGATAGGTTTAGATAGGATAAGATCAAAGTGCTTAAGCTCGTCTTCCAGTAGCAAGAGGTTAATATAATTAGCTTTAATATCAATCTGATATTTTTCTTCTTCCATGATTATTACGCCCAAACCTTTTTAGAAATATAACGCCAAGCTAAACGGCGCAATTTATTGCGTCCAAAGCTTGAGCCTTGTTATGTGTTTTTATTAAACATTGCATCAAGAATTCCATGAACCATTTCATGGCATGTGGAACTTCCGCCATTGTAAATGAGTTTGTCGTAATCTTTACCTGAAACGAATGTTAATAGTGGATTTGCTTCTACACCATCGAACTCTATGCCAGATACGTCATCAATCATCTTAGCAATTTCAAATGCAATCTTGCCCATGAGGTCTTTCAGTTTTTCGCCTTCAACTCCAGACTCTTCAAGGTGATCAGCAATTCGTGCGATCATTTCACCTGTGAATATCTCTTGGCGTTCACCATAGAAATTTGAATCTACTTTAAGTTTCATAGTATTTACACATAACAGTATATTAGGCTGAATTCCGAATAAGAACGGTCTTAATAAGAACAGATCGCCAGTACTTTAATCACTCAAGACTAACAGTAAAACAGTGTATCAACAATGAGTTATAACGTAGAAACAACTGATTCCTAGTTTCTCCGTCTGAGTGAATCAAAGAACTGTCATCATTGCATAAATTGCAATGTTTACGCTGAAAGAGAAGTCACTATACTCCGGCCTAAATGATAATTCGGGGGCAGGTCTTATATCTTGCGTCCCACATTAGCTTTTATAAGGCTAAAGCTTTAATTGCGCTACTAACAACTTCTATCAGTGAAAATCTTTTTGGGGCATAAACGAGTTACCCGTTTATGTTTTGTACTTCATCTATATTGGCTCAATTACTTAAGACCATCACTTAAATCTAATCCATTGCCTGCCGCAGGCTTTTGTGCTGATACAACTGCGAGACGCTGCAAGTACGTCCCTGTAAGCTCTGCCAAAACATCCATGTTTTGGAAGCTCGCTGCTGCATCTACACTGGGATTATTGTCTCTTCGAATTTACTGTATTTGTGTCAAATTAAAGAACTCAAAAGATCTAGCTCTAATTAGCTAGAAGATTCAATTTGAATTGAGGACGTTGAAGAAAATAGCGTGAGCCTGACAGGACGTCAGGCTAGCTTTCGCTGGGCCATGGACGGCCCGTCGGAAGCGTTAGCATTTTCGAATAAGACCGAAGCAGTCTACAAGCGAGGTTGAAAGCTGGATCAATCCCCATCGAAAACCATGCGCTTTTCAGCATTTTTCGTCGGGGCGCTGGGGGATATCCAAAAGGGGAACAAGCGCTTTTCCCCTTTTGGTCGGGTGTGGGTGGAAAACCCACGATGTTAATCCAAACGGAGTTTGGAAATACAGGCTAAAATCCTGAGGCCAAGATTAGGTGTGAGCGAAGCGCCACGATCTTGATTGGCTTTGACTTTAAAGAGAGTAAAACAAATCAACACATAATTAGACTAATCAAACATCAAACCAAAAGACTATTCTTTTGGCCAACTTCCATCATTATTGGGTCTCACCCAAGCCTGCGAAAACCAATAATAGCCTTTCTGAGTTTTACTCGGTGCGGTGCAATTATAACGGCTACGCCCTGCGGGTAAATTCGCTGGCGCTTGAATGCTAAACTCTGTTTCGGTCAACCATGTTGGCTTTTTCGCGCCTTGCCCCTGAACAAAACACATCACTTGATGTGGGTAAATATCAGTGATGTCTAACTCGACTTTTAACTCAGGTCGCCAATCACCAGAAGTTAATAATGGATCAGTGATATTTTGCTTAACCACTGGCATGTTCAGGCTGGTAAATTTAACTTTTAAACTATCCAAATCCGCATAAGCCCCTGCAACAGGAAAACGGGGTAATGCCGTCAGTATCGAGTACTTACCCGCTGCGCCAGACTGTTGCCCTAAACCAATAAAGTCATGCTGTTTAAGAATATCTTCAACATCCGCATTATATTCACCATAAGGGTAAGCCAACATGCGTACGCTTTGCCCCGTATGCTTTTTAATTTCAGCTTCGGTATCCAGTAAATTCTTTTCGATGCGAGTTAACCATTGCTGGCGGGTTTCACCGTCTAATTTGCGGTTGAGGTGTTCGTGGGCCCAGCTATGGTTGGCAATCGTCGCACCATTTTGAGCAAGTTGATTAATGTCATCCCAACTCATCATCCCTGCATAACCTTTTTCAATGGGTTCTACCGAGACAAACAAGGTATATGAAAAGTTATGCTTGGCTAAAATGGGCGCTGCTGCAGCTGCAATGCTGTCGTATCCATCGTCAAAGGTAATCACGATACTTTTGTCAGCCATGGGTTTATCTTCTTTTATGGCATCCACCGCCTCTTGTAAGCTAATGATGGTAAACTCATTATCAGCAAGATATTGCATTTGCTCTTCAAATTGCGCCGGTGTCACACTCGTGCTGGCAGGCGTTGTTTCTGATACATGATGATATTGCAAAATCACCACTGCACTGGCATTAAACGAGAATAAGCAGATTAATCCCAAAAGACTTTGTTTTAACATAAGATTCCTATGTCCATAAAAACATTACTATTTAACAGCCAAAAAAATCGCCAGCTATTTGCGTTAGCATTACCGATGATTTTATCCAATATCACTATCCCACTATTAGGTTTAGTCGATACCGCTGTCATTGGTCATTTAAGTGAAGCCTATTACTTAGGCGGTGTGGCATTAGGCAGCACAATTATTACCTTAATTGTGTGGCTATTGGGCTTTTTGAGAATGTCGACTACAGGTCTTGTCGCCCAAGCATATGGCGCTAATGATACCGTAACTCAGCAAAAATTGCTGGTACAAGGTTGTAGCCTAGCATTGATATTTGGATTTAGCGCAATCATCTTACAGCAGCCATTGCTTGAATTCGCCATGTCTCTTAGCCAAGCCAGTGAAGAGGTAAAGCACTTTTGCAGCGAATACGTCAACATCCGTATTTGGTCGATTCCATTCGCATTAGTGAACTTAGTCTTGTTGGGTTGGCTGCTCGGCAGACAAGCGCCTAAAGCTGCTATGTGGCAACTCATTATCGCCAACATCGTTAATATCGTTTTAGATGTGGTGTTTGTTATCGGCTTTGAATGGAACGTGAAAGGGGCGGCTTTAGCCTCGGTTATCGCTGACATTTGTGCTTTTACTGTCGCAGCGGTGATTGTCAAACGTGCCCTTTATCAGCAAAGTGATTTTAATCTAGGTAAGTTATTCGTCCACTTAAGTTTTAAAGGCTATTCGCAATTGCTAAAGCTTAATCGTGATATTTTTATCCGTAGTTTATGCCTGCAAGCAAGCTTTACCTTTATGACATTTTACGGCGCAGGTTTAGGTGATGACATCATTGCTGCCAATGCGGTCTTACTGAACTTATTAATGCTGATTTCCTATGCGTTAGATGGCATCGCCTATTACGCAGAGGCTGAAGTCGGCCGCGCAGTCGGACAAAAAAATCTGCAGTTATTGCAAGAGTCGGTATTACTGGCAGGTTATTGGTCTGCGCTATTTTCACTGGGTTTCTGTGTGCTATTTTATTTTGGTGGCAGTGGCATTATCAGTTTACTCACCAGTATTGAAATCGTGCAACAGCAAGCCAATGTGTACCTTATTTGGTTAGTGTTTATGCCGCTACTGGCATTCGGTTCGTACTTGTTTGATGGGGTTTATATTGGCGCTGCTCAAGGTCGAGCAATGCGAAACAGCATGATTATTGCCACTTTCGTGGTGTTTTTTCCTTGCTGGTATCTATTACAAGGTTACGGTAATCACGGTTTATGGGCGGCAATGAGCGCCTTTATGCTGTGCCGCAGCGCCTCACTTGGACTCCATTACAAGTACAGTCAGGCTTTTAAGCAAATATAACCATTACATAGGTTTAGCATTAGTAAAACTGGCTTTATCCATCTTTTTACTGATAACATGTGTGCAACATTTTTATGTTCAACACGGAAAGTTTGAATGAAAAGGATTTTACTTATACTAACAGCATCAATCTTGCTGTTATCTTCACTGACATCATTTGCAAAAAATCAGCAACTACCTGTTGAAGCGTTTGCCAGTATTCCTGATGTCAGTCATGTCACTATGTCTCCTAATGGTACTAAAATTGCTTCTTTAGTTCGTTCTGAAGCTAAAGGAATGGAAGGCACATTAGTCAATATTCTAGATATTGATACTCGTGAATCTTCTTACCCCATTCAAACTGACAATGAAAAATTTGTCATTTTATCCATGAGCTGGGCAAATGATGATTTACTACTCATAAAAGCTAAGTTTCCCGCTGTTCGTTTCGGTACCCCAACCACAGAAACTCGCATTATTAAGTATTCTCTGAGTAAGAAAAACACCTCTAATTTACTAAGTCGTTTTGGACTTAAAAAGTTTAAATGGATGCCACAAATCCAATCAAATATTATCGACTACCTTCCCGATGACGACAAATACTTGTTACTGGGTACTAATGGTATTGGTAATAAAACTCAATTTGAGTCGGTCATCAAAGTTAACTTAAATAACGGCAATATTCGTTTTGAGCAACCTGCTGAAGCAAACGTTACAGACTGGATAACGGATAGGCAAAATAGAATTCGAATCGGCATATACCGTAAAGAAACCAAATACCGCATTTATGAACAAGAAGATGCCCATAAAGATAGAAGAATTCTATGGGAGTTTGAAGCTTTCGAGGAAGATCAAGTTTGGCCAATGGGCTTTGCTCAGGATAAAAACATCCTCTATGTTCAGGCCTATCATGAAGGTTTTGAAGCCATCTTCAAGGTTGATTTACGCGACCCTGAGCTTGCTAAAGAATTAGTATTCAGTAAAGAGTTTAACGACGTCGAAGGCTCACTCATTTATTCAAAACTCAAGCAAAAGGTTATTGGTATTGATGATGGGGATGAGTCTGAATATACCTTTTGGGATAAAGAATATATCGGCCTTGTTAATGGTCTAAACAAAGCACTGCCTGAATACCGTAATTATATAACCCAGTTTAGTGATAATGAGCGTCGTTACATTGTGTATTCAACCAACTCAAAAGAAGCTGGCACTTATCTATTTGGTGACCGCGATGCAGGAAAGCTATTCCCGATTGCTTATCGATATAAAAAACTATCACCTGATTTATTGGCTAACACCCAAACCTTATCGTACAAAGCTAGAGATGGTTTAGAAATCCAAGCTTTCTTAACCACACCGTTAGATAAAGAAGCTAAACAACTACCAACCATTATCTTCCCCCATGGCGGTCCAATTAGCTATGACTCCAATAGCTTCGACTACTGGACTCAGTTTTTAGCCAACAGAGGCTATGCAGTCCTTAGAATGAATTTTCGAGGCTCTGCAGGATATGGTTACGACTTCATGAAAGCTGGCTTACAAAATTGGGGGCTTGATATGCAAAATGATGTTGAAGATGGCACTCGCTGGTTAATCGATGAAGGCATCGCCGATCCCAATAAAGTGTGTATTGTTGGCGCCAGTTATGGCGGCTATGCAGCCCTAATGGGAGTGGCCACGACTAAAGATTTATATCAATGTGCGGTGAGTTTTGCAGGCGTTACTGACATTGAGTACTTAGTAAAATCATCCAGACGGTATAGCAACTTTGATATCGTTAAAAAACAAATTGGTGATGACTATGATGCGCTTTATGAGCGTTCACCAGTGAGCAAGGCCAAAGATATCAATGTGCCAGTGTTACTTATTCATGGTGATAAAGACCGAGTGGTTAGAGTCCAGCACAGTGAAGATATGTTTGATGAACTAGAAGACTTAAACAAACCAGTTGAATACATTGAACTTGAAAATGGCGACCATTATTTAAGTAACAATGAGCATCGAATAAAAACCTTTGTCGCTATTGAAGCTTTTTTGCAAAAGCATTTATAGCACTAGCTTGTGTAACACTTGCTCGTAAAGCACTTGCTCGTTTAACTCTTGCTCGTACTGCAATAGCTCGGTTTGAATAGCCACAAACTCAATGCTCTCAGCGGATGAGAGCTACACTTTTACCCAAACCACTAGGATTATTATGAAACGGATTTTAGCGCTGATTATTTTGTTGTTTATCAGCCAAACGCCCACCGCCAGAGCAACAACACCTCAGCAGCTCCCTGTCGAAGCATTTGCGAGTATTCCAGATGTCAGTTGGATGGCTCTGTCGCCTAACGGTAAGCATATCGCATCATTAATTTTAGACCGTGAAGCCGAAGTCCCTCATAAAATAGTCGCCTTATTCAATACCGAAACTGGCCAATTTCACATTCCGTTAAAAAATAATCATCAGCGCTATACAATTTTGACTCTTAACTGGGCAAGTAATGAAATACTACTCATTTCTGCGATGAAACCTTCAAAACGCTTTGGAAAGCGTGCTAATGAAACAGTGCTATTCAAATACAACATTAAAACTGGCGAAACTGATAATGTACTAACCCAAAAAGCACTTAAACGTTTCAAGTATGTTCCGCAACATAAGCATCAAATCGTTGATTTATTAACAAAAGATCCTGAACATATTCTTATGTCGGTAGGTGGGTTTAGCCAACGAGTAAATGAAGATAGTGTCATTAAAGTTAACCTAAACACAGGAAAGGTAACGACTGAGCAGTACTACCGAGAACATGTCAGCAAGTGGATCACTGATCAACAACATAAAGTACGTATCGCCATTTACCGAGACCCAGAAAACACTGAATATCGCGTTTATGAGCAAGGTGAAGCCAATAGTGATCTACGTTTACTATGGAAATATGAAGCGTTCACTGAAGATGCCGTGACTCCTTTAGGGTTTGATGTCAATCCAAACACGCTTTATGTGAAAGCATATCACCAAGGTTATTTAGCTATTTTCAAGGTCGACTTAACCGACCCCAAACTCACTAAGGAATTGGTTTATAGCAGAATAAATCAAGATGTTAATGGTCGATTACTGCACTCTAAAATTACTCGCCAAGCGATTGGGGTTTCAGTAGGAAGCGATAATGAATACCACTTTTGGGACAAAAGCTATCAACAACTTAGCAGCCGGCTAAAACAAGCTTTACCCGATACGCAAAATTACTTGATTCAGTTAAGTAAAAATGAACGTCGCTATATTGTTTTTGCCACTAGCGCCACTCAACCAGGGCTTTATCTCTATGGGGATCGCGATGCTAATAGCCTAGAAGTTATCACCACTAAGTATGCTCAACTAACACCTAATGTACTGGTAAAACCTAAAGCAGTTAATTACCAAGCTCGCGATGGCTTAACCATCCCTAGCTACCTTTCACTACCAAAAGGCATTGAAGCTAAAAAACTCCCCACCATCATCTTTCCTCACGGTGGACCACAATCTTATACTGGCGACTCATTTGATTATTGGGCGCAATTCTTTGCTAACCGTGGCTATGCCGTGCTGCAAATGAACTTTCGAGGCTCTGCTGGCTATGGTCATCAATTTACCACTGCAGGTTTACAAGGCTGGGGCAAAGAAATGCAAACTGATGTTGAAGATGGCACTCGCTATTTAATCAATGAAGGCATTGCCGATCCAAAACGAATTTGTATTGCAGGTGCCAGTTACGGCGGTTATGCCGCAATGATGGGCGCGGCAATGACACCTGATTTATATCAATGTGTTATCAGTTTTGCTGGCGTAGCTGACGTGGAGGATTTGGTTAAGTTATCGCGTTTTTACACCAACCATGAAATGACCAAAAAAATCATTGGTGATGACTATAATGCGCTTTATGAACGTTCGCCGATTTATCACGCCGACAAAATCAATGTGCCTATTTTATTAATCCATGGTGACAATGACAAAGTGGTACAAGTGAGCCAAAGCCGCGATATGTACCGCAAGTTAGATGGGCTGGACAAAAAAGTAAAATACCTTGAAATTGATAACGGTAATCACTACCTCAGCAACAATCAGCATCGTCTAATGACGTTTAAAGCGATTGACGAGTTTTTATCTAAAAACCTTTAGCAGTAACGCTGAAAAGTAAACATAAAAAAGGCCCTTACATCATTGCTGATGTTAGGGCCTTTCACTAAAACACGGTATTACTTAGATTCAAAATCTTAGTTCCAAAACATTAATTTAGAACTTTGCTTCGAATGCTAAGCTGAAGTTTCTGCCTTCACCAACAGTAACGTCTGTATTAGTACCACCACCTAAGTAGTCAGTATCAAATAAGTTTTTAACGTTAAAGCGCACGCTCATGTCGGTATTTTGTACAGCGAAAGTATATGCTGCACCAAAGTCAAAGCGAACATAGTCATCTTTTACAATGGTGTTTTGCGTATTAGCAAAACGCTCGCCAACGTAGATAGCACCTATGTTCAATGCTAAATCGTCAGTGACTTCGTAACGGGTCCAGATGTTGGCAGACCATTCAGGCGCATCGACTGGCGTTTTACCATCTAAACGTTCAGTATCTTCAGCACTTGTCACGTATTCTGCATCCAAGTACATCATCGAACTGGTCACAAATACATTATCGCTTACTTGACCTTGTGCACCCATTTCAAAACCACGGTGATGCTGCTTACCGCTTTGAGTGGTGATATATTCTTTATCGCCAATCGGTGTGTCAAGTTGCTCTTGAACGGTCACATTAGTCACTGTGGTATCAAATACCGCACCAGTTAGTAATAAGCCACCGTCAAACAGTTCCCACTTAGTACCGATTTCGTACTGCTCACCATACTCAGGATCTAAATCCATGCCGTCGTTGACATCATTTTCGTTGTTTACGATAGACTGTGGGTTAAAGCTTTTTGAGTAGTTAGCGTAAATACTGCCGTTAGCACTTGGCGAATAAATTACCCCAAACTTAGGCGATACAGCGTAGCTATTTTCACCTTCGCCATCTTTTTTCTGTTCGTCATAACGTACGCCAGCAAGTACTTGCCACTCGTCGTTAATGGTCATTAAGTCTTGAACATAAAAACCATAATGCTTGTAGCTTGACTCATATTTGGTGGTGTCATTGTTGTAATCTAAATCTGGTCTAGGAACACTCTCACCAGGCATAACTATTTGAGCGTCGCCGCTATCTCTAAGTTGACCATAGTAGTAATCTAAAATGTTAGCGCCAACGAGTAACTGATGCTCCATGCCAAAAGCATTCACGATGCCAGTAAAGTCCATGTAGGCTGTTTTATGCTGCCAGTCATCATAACGATCAAAGGCTTTGATTTGGTAACCATCAGTGGTTGGATCCATGCCTGAAACCATTGAAGGTGATGAATCTAAACGCTGACGAGTAAAGGTTTGATGGTTATAACCTGTGGTCATTTTCCAGTCATCAGAAATATACCAAGTTAAGTCTGCACCTAAGTTTTCAACGTTGTTATCGGTAAATGCCCATGACATATCCCAAATATCTTCACGGTCACCAACTAAGTCGCCGTTATCATCTAACCAACCGCCTCTGTCGATGCCTGTTTTGTCGTCAGTGTAATCGTACTTAACCGATAACATCACATCTTCATGTAGGTCGAATTCAAGGTTTAAGTAACCTAAAAAGCGATCACGCTCTTGCTCTTGTTCACCATTGCCATCTTGGTATTCGCGCCAGTATTTGGTGTCTTGCTTCACTAACACTGTACGGTAACGAATTGATTCAGCATTATTTAACGCGCCACCCGCATCTAACTGAAAACGTGTAGAACCATTTGCATCTGTATCAAATGCAACGTCAAATAAGTTTTCATAGGTTGGCTTTTTAGTCACCATATTGATTAAGCCGCCAGGACCTGACTGACCATAAAGCATGCTTGATGGGCCTTTAAGCACTTCAACCTGTTGTAGTGTTTCAATCGGTTGCACGTAGTGAGACCACTGCTGCTGACCGTTGATTAAGAAGCCGCTGCCAGAATCAAGTTCAAAACCACGGATGTTGAACACTTGACGGTTCCACTTTTCACTACCACCGGTAACACTTGAATCATTTACCAATACTTCTGACAGATTTCTTGCTAACTGCTCATCAGTAACAAAATCAGGAATAACGTTAACTGATTGCGGCGTGTCCATTAAATCAATGTCACCACGCATTGCGCCTGAAGAGGTGCCCACTTTGTAGTTATTGAAGTTCATTCCAGTAATTTGAATACGTTCGATGTTAGCAACAAAATCTTGGCTTGATGCTGTTTCATTTGCAGCTTCTTCAGCCGCTAATGATGCTGAGGCTAAACCTGCAACAACCGCAAACGCAATAGGTGAAATTTTCATACAAAGTAGACCTTAAATTGGCAATAACCGTTAATGAGACGGATTATCATTTGCGTTTCACTGTTTGTGAAGAGTTTTTGTCAGTTAATGTAAAGAAGTGTGAAGGACTGCACTAATGAGAGTAAATCTCATTCCCACCGATGAATAGTTATTGCATATTAACTAAGATTAATGTTAATAAAACTTTTCACTTGTAATAAGCATTCAATTTCAGCCTCTATAACCTCACCCATCCAAAAAAGACAAAAGCGCTACGTAACAAGCACTTAACAAAAGGACGATGCTTTAAAACCCATTAAAAACTGAGATTTCAATCTGTACACTGTGAGCTAACGGTCAAGAAACAACCTGAATAGTTATTCAAATGTTAAAACACTAAAAAGTGACTAAATAAGCTAATTTGTGATCTGAATAGCAATAATTTCGAATAAGGCCAGTCTTTACATTTCTTTAATTGTGTAAATAAATGAGATTAATTATCATTCACGAAATTTTTGTTGTCAGCACGAGTTTGTTCAAAATCAGCAAACATAATCGTCATGATTTGGTTACGGCCAACTTACACTTAAGAGTTTCAATATGAATGTAGTCCCTGCTTTAAAATGGTTTCATAACTGGGTTGGCTTTGTCATCAGCATTTCAATGCTGATTGTATTAGTCACAGGTGTTTATCTTGGCGGTATGGACATGCTGAAAAGAATGGATGATAAAGGGCAGCAATATGCGCCGCTATCCATTGAACAAAAAGCCTATGTCACTGAGACCTTATTTGAGCGATACCCTGATATGGGGACGGTTCGCTTTCCAACTGAATACTCGCCATATATTGAAGTCGCAACTCGTGGTCAATCGATTGCTTTTGATCAAGACTTGAACGAGCTCTCAACTTATAAAATGAGAGATATTCCGCTTTATAGCACTATGTTTTGGTTACACAGAAATTTCCTGTTAGGTGATTTTGGTAAATACCTGAACGCTTGGGCTTCGATGATTGGTGGGTTAGTCACTTTAGTGGGTATTTACCTTTGGTGGCGAGTACGTAAAACCTTTAGGCTGAAACACTCAATACCAAGTAACACTAAATCAAGCAGCCTGGTAAAAAGTCATATTCAGTTAGGGCTGTTTATCTCAGTACCATTATTCTTATTATGTATCACAGGCTTTTTAATCACTTATAAAGGTTTGTGGATGGATGCATTAAAGCAACCAGCAGCTGAAATACAATATCCTGTTAGCCAAAGAAGTGATTGGCAAAGTCAGCTACAAACCGCACAAGATATGTGGCCAGATTCCAATATGGTTTCGGTGAACAAGCCGCGTAAGCGTAAACCTGAACCAGGTGCAGAAAAACCTAAAGGACCACAAGAGCTGAATTACAGCATCCGTTTTGATACCCACAGCGATGTTTGGTTACGTCAAGCTGACAGCATCACCATGAATTATGAGCAAGGCAAAATACAATCAGCTCTGTTGCACAGTGATCGCCCACTTTCAGGCAAAGTCGCGACATTCGTCAGACCCTTACATGATGCGTTAAATATGCCATTCAAATATGTGGCCTTTATTACTGTTATCGCGTTTATCGGTACTGTGATCTTACTATTCAGCGCAGTGACTTTTTACCGCCGCATTTTCAAGAAACGGTCTAAATAAGTCATTTCCTATCAATGCTTTAAGCTAAAAATAAAAACGGCTTGCTGAAATCAGCAAGCCGTTTTTATTGAATATAGTATCAAAGTGATTTAGTCATCAATGCCCTATCAAGCCATCAAAAAATGACTCAAGCCTAAGTTTAAGAGTCCTCGATAAAGGCATTCACGGTGCCTTCGATAGAGTCGTAAACAATCTTAATTTCAGCTCTATTTCTTCCCGCTGTATCACCTAATGTCCTTAATACATAAGTACACTGGGTCGCACCGCTGCCACCGTCTGCAGCATGGCGATATGACTCAAATTCAACATCGTCCGTTGTATTTCTAATAGCAACTGATGGCGGGCT
Organism: Shewanella sp. 10N.7; assembly: GCF_020806285.1. Lineage (NCBI taxonomy): Bacteria > Pseudomonadati > Pseudomonadota > Gammaproteobacteria > Alteromonadales > Shewanellaceae > Shewanella > Shewanella sp. 10N.7. The sequence continues at coordinate 29,742 of NZ_JAJGZS010000022.1, read as the reverse complement.
TTCTATCAAAGCATTCCACAAATCGACACAACCGCCTTGCCCTGGCCCTATGTTCACAGGGTTGCCCATAGGGTTACCTTTTCCTGTGCCTAATGGGTAGCCAAAAGTATTCATATCAAGGTCATTATTAGCAAAGCCAGGCAAATCATTCATCGGATCACTGCCACCAATCAATTGCCAACGGGTGTGAGAAAAAGTCACAGACTGTTCAAATGATGCTGCTATGGCCTGAACTCGACTTATCTCTGCGTCACGCTTAACATCAATAAACTTACTGACTGCAATAACGGCTAAAATTGCCAATACGATAATCACAACCACAAGCTCAATTAAGGTAAAACCTGTGTTTCGAGATGGCAGTTTAGAAGGGTAAATATCATTAATCACACCATACTCCTCGGTGTTAGCTTACTTAAGGTATAACACAAGCTTGTTAATAGTACGTTAAACACTAAGCCTAAAGTACTCATTTATTCATCAATACAGGATAAATGTTGGCTATATAGCTCAGTTCAATGAGTCAATAACGGATCTATAGACATAAAAAAACGCAGCTTAACGCTGCGTTTATTATCAGTCATCACACCTTAGTGTTTACTGATAAGAATGTGAACCATGTTGATGATCTGTCACGTCTTTCACGCCAGCTAACTCACCAGGGAACATATCTAATAGCTGCTTCTCGATACCATCTTTTAATGTGATATCAACTTGAGAACAACCATTACAACCACCGCCAAACTGAAGTACAGCAACGCCTTCTTCAGTTATTTCTACTAACATGATGTTACCACCATGGCTTGCTAACTGAGGGTTGATTTCTGATTGAATCACATACTCAATACGCTCTTTTAGTGGTGCGTCAGAAGCCACTTTACGCATTTTAGCATTTGGTGCTTTAAGCGTTAATTGTGAACCAAGTTGGTCAGTCACAAAGTCGATGCTCGCTTCTTCTAAAAATGGTGCACTCTTTTCGTCAACCATGGCACTAAAACCTGTAAACGGTAATTCAGTATCATCAGCTTCAACAGCATCTGGCGGACAGTAAGATACACCGCACTCTGCTTGAGCGGTACCTGGACTGATGACAAACACACGGATATGAGTGCCTTCAGGTTGATCGGCCAGTAATTTTACAAAATGAGCCTGAGCCGTATCAGTAATGTTGATCATAAAAACTGCTCCGTTGGGTAGTACTTGAGTAAGCATTAACTTAATTAAGAACTGACTTAAATAAGGTAGTACTTGAGTAATTTAGTAGGTTTAGCGACATGATACTCTTAGTTGCCTCTGCTTTATAGTCCTGCATCAAGCAAGTGTGACAAAAAATAGTCTCTTTGTATCGATTTTTAATGGAGATTTAAGACTAATCACTTTATTGTTATCCTACGGTTTTCTTTTTATGATCTTGTTTCTCATATGATTAGCTTACATGCCTTGCTCGCTCGTTTTTCAGTTAGAACGCTGATGACATTTTTTATCTGCATGCCTTTTATGGCATCTGCTAGTGATATTTCTGCTGCCAATACCCGTATTGAACAAGCTTTACTCACTGAGGATATCAATACTCATTTAACTCAACCTACAGAGTATTTAGGTTACCCATTAGGTGAATGGCATTTACGCCATGATCAGATTAATCACTACCTGCAACTACTGGCAAGTGAAAGCGACCGAGTATCCTTAGATTCAGCAGGTTATAGTGAAGAGCGCCGCGAGCAAATCACAGCAGTGATCACCTCTGAAAAAAACCAGAAAAACCTTGCCGACATCATCGAATATCGCAGTAATATTAAATACGGCACCATGCAAACCAACCACACTAATCAAAATCCATTGGTCGTGTGGCTGGCGTACTCTATTCATGGTGATGAAGCCAGTGGCGCTCATGCCGCATTGGCATTAAGTCACTACCTAGCTGCGGCTAATACGCCTTGGGTAAAAGAGTTACTCGACGATACTGTCATTTTACTTACTCCAACCCAAAACCCTGATGGTTTTGACCGCTTTTCAAATTGGGCCAACAATAATAAAGGCCAAGTCATTGTTACTGATAATAATCACCGTGAACATAATCAAGACTGGCCAGGTGGACGTTTTAATCACTATTTAGCTGATTTAAACCGCGATTGGCTTTTCTTGCGCCACCCTGCATCTCAAGGTCGCGTGGCTTTTTTCCATAAATGGCAGCCCCACTATGTAGGTGACTTCCATGAAATGTGGCATCAACAGTCGTACTTTTTCCAACCTGGAGTACCTGACCGCGTTAACCCATTAACAAAACCTGCCAATCAAGCATTATCAAATGAGCTGGCAGCGTTTCATCGCCAAGCTTTAGATGAAGTCAAACAAGTGTATTTTAGCGGTCAAATGTTTGATGACTTCTTTTACGGTAAAGGCTCAACCTACCCTGATATCAATGGCGCTGTTGGTATCTTGTTTGAACAAGCCAGCTCACGCGGCCAAGCCCAAGACTCACCCAATGGTGTGGTGACCTTAGCTGAGAGTATTGATAACCAATTTGCGACCTCTATTTCTAGCCTAAAAGGTGCTCACGCATTACGTAAAAAGTTGATGAAGTATCAAACTGACTTCTTCTCAAGCAACATCAAGCGTTATCGAGAAGGTAAACAGTCTGGCAGATTAGTTAAAGCCCATGGCGGCGCAAAGCATATCAATGAGTTGGTGAGCATATTAGCCCAGCACAAAATTAGCGTTAAATACCTCAACACTGTCATTGAAGATGATGACATTAACTTCACTCCTCAAGACAGTGTGTTTATTCCAGATAGTCAGCCGCAACACGACTTATTAGAGGCGTTATTTGATAAACGAACCGAGTTTAAAGATGAAACCTTTTACGATATTTCGACGTGGAATTTTGAATCAGCCTTAAGCTTAAGTTTGATCAAAAAAGCCAAACCCAGTGCCAAGTACTTATCAGACAAACCAAACGGCAAGGTAACCAAAGCAACCTACCCTAAAGACAGCGTGGCTTTGGTGATTGATTGGCAACAAGCTGCGGCGGCTCCATTACTGCAGCAATTGCTCCAACAAGGCGTAATAGTTAAGTATGCCCAAAAACCATTCAGCCTTAATGCCAATATTGCCAATATTGCCAATCGCACAGCAGAAAAACCTCAAACCAGCAAACAAGCCATAAAATTTGTTGCAGGTAGTTTGCAAATCCCACTGAAACAGCAAAATTTCACTGCCATTGAGTTAGCAGAAATCGTGGCAACGCTCGCGCAACAACACCAAGTCGATGTTGTCGCATCTGCCAGTTCACATGCTGTTACAGGAATGGATTTAGGCAGCGATGATTTCATCAAAGTAAAACCCGTAACACCTTTGATCATCACAGGCGCAGACACCAATGCTTCAGAAACCGGTCAAATGTGGCATTACCTTGATAAGACTCTAGGTATAGCCACAACCATGGTGAATACAGAACGTTTGGTATCACTAGATTTATCGGCATACAGCCATATTTTTATGGCTGATGGGCCTTATCATTTGATCAGCGATGCGACCTCAAGAAAGTTAGGTCAATACGTAACAGAAGGCGGCACTATCGTGGCGCAAAAGCGGGCATTAGTTTGGCTTAATAAGCGTAATATCTTAAATTCTGAACCCAAAACCAGTCGTGAACTGAATAATCTATTCATCACATCGGGTATGGATTATGGCGATCAATCTAAATTAAAAGCACGTCAATCTATCGGCGGCGCGATCGTAGCGTTAAAGCTTGATGCGACTCACCCTGTCGCCTTTGGTTTACCTAATCCACTGCCTGTGATGAAAAACCGCGAAATCAGTTTCAACCTCACTTCAACGCCATTTATTGTCGCAGCGAAATATGAGAATGACTTATTGATTAGTGGCTACCTTGCTAATGAATATCAACGCGCATTTGCCAATACCCCTGCGATGATAGTTGAAACCAAAGGTAAAGGTAAAATTGTCGCCCTGGCGGATAATTTATTATTCCGAAACATCTGGCTAGGCTCAGAAAAAGTCTATGCCAATGCACTGTATTTTGTGCCATCACAATAGCCCAAACATTATTTAAGTAACCCTGGTGCTTCAGCTCTAGCTAAGCACCAGCATTGTACATGGACATATTCGGCTGCAAACAATTGGCTAATTTCATTCACTGTGGTGCCAGTAGTGACGACATCATCAATCAATGCGATTCTTTGATAAGGCACGCTTTTAGCATTTAAACTTGAAGTGTTTAAACTTGAAGTGTTTGAACTTAAAGTGTTTGAGCTTGAAGCATTTAAGTTTAAGCTAAATGCCCCCGCGCAATTTAATCGCCTTGCTTTGCCATCTAATCCGGCTTGTGCTTGGGTATCAACATCCCTGACTAGCAAGGCATCATCCATGACAATGCCTAATTGTTGGCTTAATGCCTTAGCAATTAACCATGCTTGATTAAATCCGCGCGACTTTAAGCGATTGGGGTGCAGCGGCACAGGAATGAGCACTTGTGGTAATTGAATCATATCCCTCGCAACCAAATCCATCACTCGAATAGCCAGCACCTGCACTAACGCCGCTAATGAGGCACATTGTTGTTGATATTTTATCGCTGCAATCAATTCACCTAGCCCTTGATGATAACTGCATGGCGCAATAACCATAATTGGCTCAGTTGACTGACATTGGCCACAATAGCGCTGTAATAACATCATAGCCTTACCGCATCCTAAGCAGACTTCATGCTGATAAAGTCCAGCCACTAAACAGTGCTGGCACACGCCAGAATGCGGTTTCTGCAGATCATACTGCTCAATATCCTGGCTGCATAACATGCAGCGATTAGGGAGATTACGCAAAATTGTATGCTTAACAATGCGAAAGCCTGCATAGCAGGCTTGTCGGAGTTGCCAATCCATATAATATCCTTATCCTGTATGGCAATTAACCCAAACTCAATCTTGAGGAAACCCCGTGCAGTCCAACTTACCTCAGTTACACGTTCACACTGTGGGCGAAGGCCAAGATCTTGTTTTGTTACATGGTTGGGGAGTTAACTCTGCCGTTTTTCATCCATTACAAACGGCGCTTAGTCATTATAGAGTGCATTATGTCGACTTGCCGGGATTTGGTGATAGTGCTGAAAATACTGGAGATATCAATGCGTGGGCAGCACAACTAGCACAGCAATTACCAAAAAATGCTGTGTGGCTTGGTTGGTCATTGGGCGGTTCAGTCGCCACTCAAATCGCCATAACTTACCCAGAGTCAGTTAAAGCCTTAATCACTGTGGCTTCATCACCATGTTTCATGGCTCAAGAAGCTATTGTTCAAGAATTTAGTGAACAAGACGTTTTTGCTCAAACGGATAGTGACCAAGATAGGGTTAATCAAGCACCTGAAAACAAAGCGTCATGGCCGGGTATCGCACCTAAGGTGTTAGCGCAGTTTTCTGAGCAACTGCAAATTAACTTAGCCAAAACCGTTGAACGTTTTTTAGCGATTCAAGCCATGGGCAGTGACACAGCTAAAAATGATATTGCCGCGATTAAGAAACTGGTATTAGCCAAACCTTTACCTAGCCAAGTCGTGCTTGATCAAGGTTTAGGGATGCTGCGTACGGTGGATTTACGTTCACAGCTGAGTACTATCCAACAACCATGGTTAAGAATTTGGGGCAGATGTGACAGTTTAGTTCCGAAAAAGATCATCAAACTTTTACCCCAAGCAACAAGTATAGAAGACGTTGTTCACAATAAAGCATCTCACGCACCGTTCATTTCACACCCACAAGCGTTTTTAGCTGAATTACTGCCTTGGATCGAAAAACATACAGACTAAGCCTATAAAACCACTTGTAAATTGACTATAATTTAAACGTTATTCGATATTATCAAAGTGAGCTTTATGCTGGTAGTGACCAATTATCCCCAAGTACCGATTGCGACAAGTAATGTTGCAACCGATCTTGCGCGCGCGGATAACCAGCAAGCTAAACCGATATTGCCGCCGCAAGAATTGTCTAAAGCGCACCAAGAGCGCGCTTACAATCAGCAAAATGAGCGTTTAACCCGTCATGAGTTGATCGAGCAAAAGCAGCAGCAAAAACAATCGACTGATCAGCAGTTAACTCAACAACAAGCGTTAGGGCCAAAAGGCATTTTTCCGCAATTACTGCGTGTTGCCGCTAACAGTAATCCGACAATCCAACGTCGTGACATTCAACAAAAAAATGCCAGTTCAGCTCCAGTTGAAGCAGATAAAAGCGCCAAACAAGATAACAACCGCACTATCCAAAGCTTATTGTTAAATGAGGCTAATAAAGAGCAGTCAGACGCTTTTTACCAGCAACTCGGCGAGCGTGTCGGCAAGTTTTATCAGCAACAAACCACCCCTTCAGATCACAACCAGCTATTTGCGTTAGTGTAAATAAACCACTGTCTATCCGCTAACTAGCCCAGCACTGTTTTATCCTCAAAGTACTTTTATTAACAGTCGTTTCATAACTATCACTTCATAACTGACCACTTAATAACTGACCACTTCATAACTGTCGTTTCATAACTATCACTACATAACTATCACTACATAACTGTCGTTTCATAACTATCACTTCATAACTATCACTTCATAACTGACCATTTCATAACTGTCGTTTCATAACTATCACTTCATAACTGTCACTTCATAACTGACCACGTCATGGATGACGATGTTTATTGCTGGGTGTTTTCTTATAGTTTGATTAAAAGCTGCTTTTATCAAGACTCCGCTGTTCAAGGATGCCTTCATCAACTAACTGCTTAAGAATATGCAGGGTTTTCTCTCTGAAGCTATCTCTCAATAGCCTTACAGCAGGCGTAATCGACTGTCGGCTTGGGCAAATCAGCCATAGTTCTGTTGGGCTAGGTGTAAAATCAGGCATTACACTCACAAGCTTACCGGACAACAGATCTGCTGAAACATCAAGGAATGACTTTACCGCCAAGCCCTTGCCAGCCAAACACCACCGCCTTGCCAGTTCACCATCATTACCTGCACGGTTACTGTTCATTTTCACTTTATATTGGTGATTATGGCTATCAGTAAAACACCATTCATCATGCACAATATCGTACAGTTGATATAACAGACCATTATGTTCAGTAAGATCATCAGGGTGTTGAGGTTGACCAAACTTGGCGATGTACTCAGGGCTGGCACACAAAAGTTTCGGCACATTACAGATTTTGAACCCGTATACGTTGGCCTCTGTTGGCGAGCCATAACGCAGTGCCATATCCACAGCATCACGATAGAAGTCAATATTACTGTCACTGATACTGGTGCGAAGATTCACCTGTGGATGACTATCCATAAATTCATCTAGCCAAGGTATCACCAAGTTACGCCCAAAATCAGACGAGAGTGCTATACGTAAATTCCCGTCAATGATATCGAGATCATCTTTAATATTTTGCTTAGCTTGCGCCAGCATAGACAGGGCTTTCTCACATTGAGGAATATAACGCTCGCCTGCAGTAGAGAGCCTTAAATGCCGTGTAGTACGTACAAACAACTCAACACCTATGGCATTTTCTACCCGTTTAACTGCCGCACTGGCTGTTGCCGTTCGCATATCAAGGTTTTCGGCAGCCGCGGTAATACTGCGAAATTCAGCTACCTTTGAAATCACAATCAAGTCTTCTAATAGCATAATTATCAATTTTAATTTGAGAATATATCAAACATTACGCTGTTTAAGATATTCATGACAAGGACTAATATAGATTCATCAAACGAGCACAGCGCAAATAGCGCCATTTAAATTTCAATATAAGAATAGGATTATTCAACATGACTAGACTCACTATTGTGGCAAACATCATTGCTAAAGCAGACAAAATTGAATTAGTAAAAGCAGAGCTTTTAAAACTGATTGAGATCACTCGCGCAGAAGCAGGTTGCATCAATTACGACTTACATCAAGATAACGAAAATCCAGCTCATTTCATGTTTTATGAAAACTGGGAAACTCGTGAGTTATGGCAAACACATATGGGTAACACGCATTTAGCTGAATATATGAGTGCAACCGAAGGCGCTGTTGAGCAGTTTATTTTAAATGAAATGACTCAAATCGCTTAAACTCAGGGCTTTATCTTCTGTTCAAATACGCAAAGCGATCTCCTCACCCACTATAAAGCGCTAAGTCGATACCGATTTAGCGTTTTTTATTGCATTAGCCCCACTAAATGATATCTTCCGCCATGACCGTTATTTACTGCAAATATGATGACTTATGGCCTGCACAAGCTAGGTTTTGATTCACAACCCTATAATTATTGAGTATTGATAAGTAATTAATTATATTGGATTAGCTAATCATTCCATTCCCAAACAAAAGAGGCAAAGATGACATCATCAAGATATACCTTTGCTGTGAATATTTGTTTGTTTTTCAGCGTCCTGCTCCTAGCAACATCAGCACTAGTAATGCCAGTACTAGCAAAAGATGTGGTTATATTAAATCAACCTGACTCTGTCCATGATACCCGCTACGAATATAGCTATAAGCTTATGCAGCTTTCTTTAATTCATACAGAAGATGATTTTGGAGACTGGGAGATAACCACCTCAGATTATCCAATGACATCAGGTAGAGTCTTACCTGAATTAATGACTGGCGAGTTAATCAATGTCATCGCCGAAGCGCCTAAAGCACAATGGAGTGAAAAACTTATTGCCATTGATGTGCCATTACGAAAAGGTGTTCAAGGATTTCGCGTCTTCATCATCAAACAGCAAAACCAATCACTATTTTCTGACATCAACACATTCGAGCAATTCAAATTGATACCGACAGGATCAGGGATGTTTTGGTCAACACGCTTTGCAATGGAAAAAGCAGGAATGGATGTGGTTATTGGTTCGAGTTACGATGGGCTTTTTCATATGCTTGATAAAGAACGCTTTATCAGTTTCGGCCGCGGAATTAATGAAGCCTATGATGAAGTTGAAACCTATGGAAAAATTTATCCCGATTTAATTGTCGAAAAAAACACCTTATTACATATTCCATTAGTCACACTATTTTATGTATCGCCTGCATATCCTCAATTGGCCAACCGAATAAAAGTAGGTCTACAGCGTATCAAAGATAATGGATTATTTGACGAGGCATTTCACCAAGAGCATTGCCAGTTTTTAGTGAAGAGTCAGCTGAGTCATCGCCAAGTATTTACTATCGATAATGAGTTAATCAGTAAGCAAGACCATAAAGAAATGCTCAAAAATAAAGAAGTCATCTCACCAAAAACAAACTTTGATGAAATTTGTCTGACTTACATAGAAGAATAACCATCAACGCCGTTTCTCATCATATCAACAAGCAATAAAAAAGCCTTAACACAACGAGTTATCTCGATGTCATTAAGGCTTTAATGTCACTGTTTAACTATTTAATAATAGCGAGAACAATATTACTTTTTGAGTTTTGCAAACGCATTAGCAAATGCATCGCCCATTGCCGCATTGGCAGGGGCTTTGTTTTGCTTACCTTGGCCGCCTTTAGCTGACTGACCTTTAGAAGATGCTTGTTTGCCTTTGCCAGCACTTCCTTTACCTGAAGTCTGTGGCTTATTCGATGATGCTTTAGCTTGTACTGGCTCATCTAAGCGCATACTTAATGCAATGCGGCGACGTTCAGTATCAACTTCCATCACTTTGACTTTAACCACGTCACCCGCTTTAACGATAGTATGCGGATCGCTAACAAACTTATCTGTTAATGATGAAATATGCACTAAACCATCTTGATGCACACCCACATCTACAAAGGCGCCAAAGTTAGTCACGTTAGTGACAACCCCTTCGAGGATCATTTCAAGTTTGAGATCTTTTAACTCTTCAACACCATCTTTAAAGCTGGCAGTTTTAAACTCACCACGAGGATCTCGCCCAGGTTTATCAAGCTCGGCCAAAATATCAGTAATAGTCGGTAAACCAAACTCTTCAGTGACAAACTCTACTGCATTAAGCTCTGATAGTAATGCCGTATTGCCCATTAACTGCGTAACCGTTTGCTGTTTCGCTTTAGCAATCGATTCCACTAATTTATAGGCTTCTGGGTGAACAGAAGAGCCATCTAATGGATTTTTTGCCTGAGGAATACGTAAGAAACCGGCAGCCTGCTCATAAGCTTTAGGGCCTAAACGCGCGACTTTCAATAATTGCTTACGGGTCTCAAACTGGCCGTTTTCATCACGATAAGTAACGACATTCTTAGCCAAGGTTTTATTTAAACCGGCAACCTGAGCCAGTAATGGCGCTGAAGCCATATTTAAATCGACACCAACACCGTTCACACAGTCTTCGACAACGGCTTCAAGTGAACTAGATAACTGGCTTTGACTCACATCATGCTGATATTGGCCGACACCAATGGATTTTGGTTCAATTTTAACTAATTCCGCTAACGGATCTTGCAAACGACGTGCAATCGATACCGCGCCACGAATCGATACATCCAGATTCGGGAACTCATCGGATGCTAGCTCAGAAGCAGAGTAAACAGAGGCGCCGGCTTCGCTGACCATAATCTTAGTCAGGCTCGGGTGGGTCTCTTTCATAAAGCTAATCACTTCAGCCGCTAATTTGTCCGTTTCACGTGATGCTGTGCCGTTACCAATCGCAATCAACTCAACTTTATGCATTTTTACTAGGTTAGATAAAGTACGGATCGACTTGTCCCAAACGTTTTGCGGTGCATGTGGGAAAATAGTGGTGTGAGTAACAAATTTACCTGTGTTATCCACAATCGCAACTTTAACACCAGTACGTAACCCAGGATCTAAGCCCATTGTGGCTTTAGCACCCGCTGGCGCCGCCATTAATAAATCACCTAGATTACGAGCAAATACATTAATCGCTTCAGCTTCTGCACGTTCGCGCATCGCACTGATGAACTCAGTTTCCATTTGCAGGGCAATTTTTACCCGCCAAGTTGCAGTGACCACTGTTTTTAGCCATTGATCAACGTCAGAATCAGACAGCTTTAAATTGAAATGCTCAGCAATAATCACCACGCAATAGCTGCTTTGCGCCACTTCTGCCTTGGGATCTGCATTCATCGACAGGCTCAACACGCCTTCGTTACGACCACGAAGCATGGCTAAAGCGCGATGAGATGGGACTTTAGTGATGGTTTCAGTATGATCAAAGTAATCACGAAACTTCGCACCTTCCTTTTCTTTACCCTTAACCATTCGGCTTTCAAGCACAGCTTGCTGGCGTAAATGCTGACGTACTTTCTGTAATAAATCCGCATCTTCAGCAAAACGTTCCATCAGAATAAAGCGCGCACCATCGAGCACTGCTTTGTTATCAGCAAAGCCGGCTTCTGGATTGATAAATTCAGCTGCTTTCGCATCAAGGTTAGTTTGGCGATGAGCTAATAAAAAATCAGCAAGTGGCAATAAGCCTGCTTCAATAGCAATCTGACCTTTAGTGCGACGCTTAGGCTTATAAGGAAGGTATAAATCTTCAAGACGAGTTTTGCTATCAGCAGTATTTATCGCCTGCTTTAATTCTGGCGTTAATTTTCCTTGGGTATCAATGCTTGAAAGGATAACTTGCCTTCTTTCTGCTAGTTCACGTAAATAACCTAAACGGCTATCTAAGGTACGTAACTGGGCATCATCTAAACCACCCGTTGCCTCTTTACGGTAACGAGCAACAAAAGGAACGGTAGAACCATCATCAAGTAACGCGATAGTCGCTGAGACTTGTTGCTCACGAACATTAAGTTCTTGAGCGATAATTTGAGCAATACTAAGCATAAAGGGTCTTATTCGGCGTTGAATAACAAATATCGCCCAAAGATAGCATAATCAGCTAAAAACGTTTATTGAGATTACGATTTTTTCACGGTTTTAATGCTTCACAAAACACAATTTGCTTTTCAAATAACGAGGTTTGGGTTCAGAAATGAATCTAGATACTGTGACAAGGCTCAGCAAAACACCTCTAAAGTGATAGAGGAAGCAACTTAATTAATGACTAATGTGACTTACTTCTAATTAACAATAAATCCAGTTAATAATCATTCGCAGATGTAACAATTGATACACTTATTTAATCTTACCTTTTCATAGTTTAAGTTTAAATAATATTTTGACGTTTGACATATTCTGTAGGACAACAACCAACAGTGTTATAGAATTGACGGCTAAATGCTGAAAGGTTATTAAAACCACATTCATAAGCGGTCACTTTTATATTTCCATTATTTTTATTTAAAATAGAAATAATTGCATTCGCTTTGAATTTTTTAATTATGTCTTTTACGCAACAACCTTCATATTTAACTTTTCTCTGTAAACTCCTTGGTGAAATACCAAGTATATTTGCTAATGCTGTCAAGTTTAAATCTGTAAGTGGAATACTATTAACTGCAGCATTAATACGTTCTAAATTAGAGGTTTTTAGCGGTAATAATGCGTTAACAAGTACCTTATCCTTATCTCGCTCATCTTTTTTAACAAACACAGACAAGGACTGGCAGTTAAACTTCACTCTTTTCAGTGGAGCGGCATTATGGCTATAGAAAGATCGAGGATACGGGAACTCAATGATTATATTAGACTTTGTCGAGTCGCTAAATTTTAAAACATACATCATATATACATATATAATTAGGTCGTCGTACTTCGAAGCTAATGATTGCGCTGGGCGTTTTGCGATCAAGCCAACAGAATCGTCTGTCTCAATGTTGGTCCAATTAAGATCTGACATTTGATTGTAGAACTGGGTAAATGCAATCAGTTTACTGGCATCGCTGGTATTACTAGATAGATCTATCCTAATGAAGTCTACAATGCGCTGATTGAAAAACGGGACGAAGTCGACAAAGAAAAAAGTGGAGGTAATATTCTTTTCAATAAAACTTAATAACTTAGTTATGATGTTAAAACCTATTAATTCTTCATCAGACAAATATTTAAAACATTTAAACTCAATCGGCAACAGTAAGTTAACACTTTCACAATATTCACATAATATTTTAATCTCAATTGCTGGCATACATTTAAATTTAATCATAAGAAAATACTTTTTATTCCAATACCACGGCCACTGAGAAATTATTTTATTTTTTTTTGTTACCTAAGGTATAGACTTTGATCACATATGTCGCTTTATGATAAGCGAAATTCTTAGATTTAAATTTACAATCTTTTAAAATACCCCTTATTGATTAGTCCATTTTTATAAATTCGATTTAATAAGGTCAGGTGACATGATGAACTGGTGTCGAAACATCCTAGCTTCTATCAGTGTAATCCTTTATTTGTGCTCATTTAATGCCGCAGCTGCGCCATGGGATGACATGACAGGTGAACAAGTTTCTCAAAAATTAGTGGAGAAGTTTGCTGAAGGTAAGTATTCCCCTAAAGGAGCAGACAGCTGCTTAATGTGTCACCAACGCACTGAAGGCGTTACTGACATTTTCAAAGGCGCACATGGCGACTTAACCAGCAAAGATTCGCCAATGGCAGGTCTTCAATGTGAGGCCTGCCATGGTCCACAAGGCAACCACAACCGTGGTGGTAAAGAGCCAATGATCCAGTTTGGCAAAGACAGCAAACTTGATGCACCGACCCAAAACACCGTTTGCCAAGGTTGCCATAACGACCCTGAACAAATGGCTTGGCATAGCAGCACTCATAATCTCGAAGAGATTGCTTGTGCAGATTGCCACGTAGTGCATGCCGCTAAAGATCCTGCATTAGACAAACTTACCGTTAATGATACTTGTACTAGCTGTCACACCCGTGAAAAAGCCGACATGAACAAACGCTCAGCTCACCCAATGAAATGGGATCAAATGACCTGTATCGATTGTCACTCGCCACATGGCTCAATGTCAGAAAGTGCACTAAATAAACCGACTGTTAATGACACCTGTTACAGCTGCCACGCTGAAAAACGCGGCCCAATGTTATGGGAGCACGCACCGGTCACTGAAAACTGTGTCACTTGTCATAACCCACATGGCAGCGTTAACGAAGGCATGCTCAACAACCGTGCACCGCAACTATGTCAACAATGTCACGCTGATGACGGTCACGCGAGTCGCGTTGTTTTACAACCTGGAATGGATGCCTTTGGCGGCGGAAAAAGCTGTTTGAACTGCCACAGCCAAATCCATGGTTCTAACCACCCAGCTGGCAGCTTGCTGCAGCGTTAATTAGGAGCCATATCATGAATTTTAAATTGAATGTAATTACCGCTTCTTTATTGTTAGCTTCTGCGCCAACCATGGCCGCTAACTTTGCAGTTGGTAATGCCAATACTGAAAACCTAAACCAAGAAAAGTATGAGTGTAAGCGTTGTACTAATACTTCAGGTTACAGCGGCAACATCGATATTTCAGCTGGATACATCGATAGCGATGATGTCCATGCTGCTAATGCATTAGGTACCGATCAAGATGGCTTTGTCACTGCCCTTAGTGGCGATGTTGAATACCAAGATGAAAATGGCTACCAAGCCAGTATTCAAGCCCATCAATTAGGTTTTGAAAACAGCACAGCGAACATCAGTGTGGGTCAAAATGGCTTATTTAATGTCGATGCCGATTATTCACTGATTACTACTTACAAATCAGGTGATGCGCAAAGTAATCTTTATTACGATGACGGTATGATGTTGCCTGGCGACACTTACGTATTTGAGTTATCTCAGCAACGTGAAAAAGTCGGTATTGGTGCGGATTTTAATCAAGACTTTTATCAAGGGTATGTGCGTTTCGACCGTGAAGATAAAACCGGTTACAAGAGCAGCAGCTTAGTCAGCCCAAGCCCAGTTAACTTTGGTCAGCGTGTTGATTCCACCACGGACTCGTTTACTGCTGGCGCAGCGTTAACCGGGCAAAACTGGTTAACGGAATTAAGCTACTTTGGCAGTCAGTACAAAAATAATACTGAAAACCTCAGCTTACCTACTGACTACGATGTCTACTCAGCCACACCAGACAATCAAGCACACCAAGTGTCGTTATCAGGCCAGTACCAACTAGACCGCACTATTATGTCAGGTCGCTTTATTGTTGGTCGTATGATCCAAGATGACGATTTAATTCAAGTTGCAGGTAACCCAATTCAAAACTGGGACGGTGAAGTCGATACTACTGATGCCAATATCCGTATTACTTCAATGCTAAGCAACCGTTTACGCGTTGGCGGTAGTGTTGACTACAGCAACCGTGAAAACAACAGCTCGGTATTTGAATTCCAGCAATACAACTTCGATAGCGTCAGCGGCACCTTTAAAGAAAATGTCGCCACAGATGTTGAGCGTTCAACGTTCAAGGTCAATGCCAGTTACCGCATCGCCAGTGGCTACCGCCTACAAGCCGGTTACGACCGCAAAGATATCGAACGCACCTACAGCGACCGTGAAGAAACTAATGAAGATAGCTTATGGGCAAAATTGTCTATCCGCGCCATTGATAACTTCACCATTGATATGAAAGCAGGTCACAGCAATCGTGGCGGCTCTGAATATCAAGCCACTGAATTAACCTCGAGTGAAGACAATTCACTGATGCGCAAATACTACCTTGCGGACAGAGAGCGTAACGAAGTTGAACTGCGCGTGAGTCACACGCCGCTTGATTGGTTAAGCATCGATTTTACTGGTCGTTATGCAAAAGATAACTATGACGACACTGTGATCGGATTAACTGAATCAGAAGATTACAGCTACGACATTAACGTCAATATGCAACTGACTAAGCAGTTCTCTGCTTACGGTTTCGCAGGCCAACAATGGATTAATTCAGCCCAGGCAGGGAGTCAAAACTACAGCGACCCTGACTGGTACGCCGACATTGAAGATGAGTTTATCAACTTAGGTGCAGGCGTAAGTTACGGCGGCTTAATGGAAGATAAGCTGACTTTAGGCGCTGATTACCTGTTCAGTAATTCAAGCAGTGACACTTATGTTACCGCTGATGGTACTAACCCATACGGCGATTACTACTCCTATAACCATAGCGCGAGTCTTTACGCTAACTATGCCTTGAGTGATGACATGGCATTGAAACTGACTTATCGCTACGAACGTTATTACGACACTGATGACGCTCAAATGACCACTGATCAAGTGCCAGGCATGGTTACCCTGGGCGAGCTTAATCACAATTATAACGCCCATCAGATCATGCTGAATTTCAGCTATGTACTGTAGTCGTTGTACGAACGCACTGAATAAATTTTAGTAAGAGGATTTAATAATGGAACGCAGAAGTTTCTTAAAAATAAGTGCTGCTTTAGGTTGTGCTGCCACAGTCACTGGTTGTAATACCAGTTCTAAAGATGCTGAGTCACTACCACCAAAACCACCTGTTGATGAAGCAGTTACATGGTCAGCTTGTTTGGTTAACTGTGGCTCTAACTGCCCAGTTAAAGTGTTCAGTCAAGACGGCGTGATTACTCGCGTAGAAGCTGATAACGAAACGACTGATGAATATGGTGTTAACCATCAAATACGTGCTTGTGCTCGTGGTCGCTCATTACGCCAACGGACTTACGCTCCAGATCGTTTAAAAACACCAATGAAGCGCGTAGGTAAGCGCGGTGAAGGTCAATTTATACCAATTTCTTGGGATGAAGCAGCATCTGAAATCGCGAGTGAATTACAACGTATTGCAAATCAATATGGTAATAAATCCATTCTAAAACTATACGGAACTGGTGCTTACTACGGTTTTTCAAGCTCAAGCTGTTTCAACCGTATCCTAAACCTTAATGGTGGTTTCCTAAACATTTACGGTAACTATTCATGGGCTCAGCAAAACGAAGCCGCTGCGGCGACTGGTTTTGGTAGTACTTCTGGATCTAACTTGTTGTCATTACAAGACAGTGACCTATTTATTGGCTTAGGCTACAACCCAAGTGAAATGCGCCAGTCAGGTTCAGGTGAAGGTTACGACTACTTGCAGGCAATTAAAGCTAACCCTAGTCTTGAAGTTATCATGATTGACCCGCGTTACACAGATTCAATGACAGGTAAAGAAGATACATGGTACCCAATCCGTCCAGGTACTGATGCTGCTTTAGCTGAAGGTATTGCCCATGAAATGATCAGTTCAGGTTGGGTTAGCACAAATTCAAAAAGTTTTTTAGACAAATACTGCGTCGGTTATGACCGCGAGTCACTTGAAACACTAAAACAAGAATTTGAAAACTCTGGTGATACTGAAAAGTTAGCCTATGTTCCTTATATCAACCCTGATGAAAATTATAAGGATTATATTCTGGGACAAGGAAAATTCGTTGATAATGGCCCTAGAACACCTGCATGGGCGGCTAAAATTTGTGGTATATCAGAAGCCAACATCAAGGTATTAGCTAATAAAATAATGAATGCTAAAGCACCATTTATTATTGCAGGAGCTGGTGTTAACCGCCACGCAAATGGCGAGCAAGCGATGCGTTCATGCTACATGCTGTCATTCCTAACAGGTAAAGTAGGCCAACCAGGTGTGAGTAATGGTGCACTGCCTGGACAAAGGAGCTTGAGCCGTAGTGGCATGTCAGGCCTATCTAACCCTATAACAGAGTCTATTTCATTCTTTACGTTCCCAGATGCAATCGAGCGCGGTCATGAAATGACAGCCCGTAAAGATGGTATTCGTGGTACAGAAGACCTAGATACGCCATTAGGTGCAGATTTAAAAGCCATTTTTGCAATTAATTCAAACGCATTAGTTAACCAACACTCTGATTCTAATGGCGCAGCAAAAATCCTTGAAGATGACACAAAATGTGAATTCATTGTGGCATGTGATTGCTGGATGACGCCTTCAGCGAAATTTGCAGACATTCTATTACCAGATACCTCTTGGTTAGAATCAAATGACTTAGTCAATGACAGCTACGCATCAGGCATTATGGGTTACCTTGTTGCAATGAAAGCTGCGATTGATCCATTATGGGAATGTAAGTCAATGTACGACATGTGCGCGCTTATTGCAGATAAAATGGGCAAGCTTGGTGAGTACACAGAAGGCAAAGACGAAGCAGCATGGTTAGCTGAGTTATACGAAAATACCCGTACTAATCCTAATAATGCTAATGCTGAACCAACATTGCCTGCGACTTATGAAGAAGCACAAGCACAAGGTGTGTTCCGCGCATTCAACGGCACAAAAGTCGTAGCACTTGATAGCTATATTAACAGTAGCGGAACGGTAAATACGCCTTCAGGTAAAATTGAGTTGTTCTCTTTACAAATGGCTCAAAAAGGTGCTGAGTGGACATTTAACGAAGAAGTTAAAGGCGACTATATCTCCGGCCTACCTATGTACCAAGCAACATGGGAAGGATACGACGATGAAGAAACATCTGAAGACTATCCATTCCAGTTAGTTGGTTATCACACCAAAGGTCGTACTCATTCTAGCTATCACAATGTACCTTGGTTACGTGAAGCAGTAGAAGATGCAGTTTGGATGAACCCTTTGGATGCAAATTCCAAAGGCTTTACACAAGGCACAAAAGTTCATGTTTGGAGTAAGCGCGGAACCATCGAACTACCAGTCCGTGTCACACCTCGTGTTGCCCCTGGTGTATTAGCTTTAGGTCAAGGTGCTTGGTATCAACCTGATCCATCAGGACGCATGGGACCATCGGGTCATATTGTCGATATTGGTGGATGTATTAATACCTTGACACGTTACCAACCTAGCCCGCTAGCAAAAGGTAACCCACAACATACTAACCGTGTACAAATTGCATTAGCTTGATGGAGTAAAAAACAATGACAGATCAAACTCAATATGGTTTTTATTTAGACACTACCAAGTGTACAGGTTGTAAAGCGTGTCATGTATCTTGTAAAGACAGACAGGGTGACATTATCCGTAAGTCAACGGATTCTGAAACTCAGAGTGTACCTCAAATTGAAGGCGTAAATTGGCGCCGAGTTTATGAATACGGTGGTGGAACATGGTCTCAAAATGCAGATGATAGCTTTGAGCATAGTGTTTTCACTTACTACACTTCAATTAGCTGTAACCACTGTAACGAACCAGTTTGTGTTAAAGCGTGCCCAACAGGCGCAATGCACAAACGTCGTGAAGACGGCTTAGTACTCGTAGCGACTGATTTATGTATTGGCTGTAATAGTTGTGCACAAGCGTGTCCTTACGACGCACCTCAGTTGGATAGTGAGCGTAAAGTGATGACTAAGTGTGACGGTTGTTATGATCGCCTAGCAGAAGGAAAGCAGCCTATCTGTGTTGGTTCTTGCCCATTACGTGCACTGGATTTCGACACCATGGAAAACTTAAAAGCAAAATATGGTGATAGCGATGGACACATGGCCCCTTTACCGCCAGAAAGCATCACTTCACCAAACCTTATCATCAAGGCTAACAAACATGCTGGTAAGCAAGGTGAAATTTTAAACTACGCTGAAGTTTAATTACCGCTAAATGTGAAGCGCCCTACGGGGCGCTTCTTAACAGGAATAAAAGAATGACTGACAATACCAATGATGAAGTTTATCTAGAGCTACAAGCCATTGCACGTTTACTGCATAATGTTTTATTGGACTATCCAACCGAACACTCAATTCAGTATTTTGTTAGCAATCAATTAAACTTGATTTGGCCTACACTACAAAACTCTGAGGCAAATAAGCAAGGTAAGTCATTACTAAATCAGTTCTTCTCACAGTGGCACTCCGATAAAATTAACAATGTTAAGCTTGATTATGGACAGCTTTATTTCGGTCCTGGTGAGCCTAAAGCTATGCCTTGGGGATCAACTTATCTTGGTGAACAACAAATCCTTAACGATGAATCGACCATTAGCTTAATGAATTTTTACAAGCAATTGGGTATTAGTTTTGAGTTAAAATTTAACCAACCAGTTGACCATATTGCTCTGTTTTACGCAGTGATTGATCAACTACTACAGCAATTAATTGATGAACCTGACAATAAGCTGGCTAAAGAGGCGCTTATTGTCTTATTACAACAGCACATGCTGCCGTGGTCAGGCCGATGCCATGAACTTGCCCGAAATCATGCTAAAACTGATTTCTATAAAGGTATCGCCTTGTTAGCAGGTGATTTTGACAACGTACTAACAAAGACATTGAATATTATCCCAATGCCGATGCGGTTATTTCGCTAGTAGGAAAAGCTTATGAGTTTCATTCGATCTGTCACCCAGCAATTGAATAAAGCAGACTTTGCCCAACAATTACAACATTACTTTGTCCAAGATGATGCCATTGATGAGTTATTTGTCGGCGCGACCCCCTGCTCAACCGTGTGTAGCCTCATCGCTGCTATGAGCGAATTGCCAACAAAGTCGAAAAATGAACATTACAAATTAACGTTGGAACAGGTATTTGACACCTTGTTCCAATGCTTTTTATTAATGTTTATTAAAGAGCTGGAACATAAACTATTGACACAACCAGAGCAGCTAATTATGTCGCTTGCGATGTATTATGCACAAATAATAAATACAGATGAACAATACACCAACTCTAGCCTAAAGATTAAAAGTCAACGGATTCTAACCGCTATGGCGCGATTAGAATCAGAGCGCAAACAACAGCGTAAAAAACAATATAATATGGGTAAATGCTAGTTATTGCTCGGTGTAATAAGCGCCGAACTATTTTGAATTAATGGATCCCATATACCTTTGCAGCTACTCCTTTCCCGAAGTTTTCTTTACGTTCTTTATCAAGCTAAATAGCCTGTGTTCTGGTCGCATCAATTGGTCGCGTTTTGGCAACAAGACACCTACGTAAAAAGCCTTTTAGCCGGGGCAACCAACGCTACTACAATTGCCAACTTAGTCGCCGCTTTAATTGATGAGTCCCGCAGGCAAGTCTGTATTGAGTCAGAGTTTGCTAATGTTGATGTTTTTAGCGCCCTATTCGATTTCTTTTTACTCCTCTTCGTCAAAGAAATAAACAGCAATGATCTCAGCCAAGCCGAAGCGTTAATTGTCCAAATCACTGAGCATTATGCCAAACAATGTTTGAAGCAAACCGATACTCAGGCTAACGCAAGTAACCAAAGCATTTATGCCAGACAAGCTGTTATCAATAATCAGAGCCAAAAGGTTATCACTGCGATGAGTCAGTTATCGCAATTACGTCATCAACGTCGCAGTCAAAGCCGAAATATGGGTAACTAGCCCCATACTTATCAAAAAGCGCTATCGACAACCGCACTCCTTTTAGGTAATTTCACTCAATCAGATATATCAGCATCATTGAGTAGCAAACCAAGTGAAGACCAATCTCATCACCCCGGAAGGGATGACCAAACTAAAAACTGAATTGAACTATCTATGGCGAGAATACCGTCCTGAGATCACCAAAAAAGTGGCTTGGGCAGCTAGCCTTGGTGACCGTAGTGAAAATGCTGACTACAAAGAAAACAAACGTTTATTGCGCCAAATCGATGGCCGAGTCCGTTTTTTGCGCAAACGTATTGAAAGTTTAAAAGTCGTTGAGTATGCCCCAGAACAAGAAGGAAAAATCTTCTTTGGCGCTTGGGTCGAAATTGAAAATGATGCTGGCGATATCCTGCAATTTCGCATTGTTGGTCCAGATGAGATTTACGGCGATGCTAAAGGCTATATTTCTATTGATTCGCCCATGGCCCGTGCATTACTCAAAAAAGAAGTCGATGACGATGCCGTTGTCCCTACCCCCAATGGCCCCCAAGATTGGTATATCAACAAAATTTCTTATACTAACTTAGAGGTATAATAAACCTGACACCTGCCCAAAAACAGTGCATTACTCATACATACGTCAACTTTATGGCGAATTATTCTACAATTCCTTGCCCTATGATGTTTCTTTACTAAACTTGAGATCCGGTTTTTATTTACCCTGTATCGAGTAAATAACATAAAAAAGGAACTTTTATGTGTAGTAGAGTTTTCTGGATGATGTTAGTTGGTGTGACGCTTCTGATGCTGATAAGTTTCAAGGTACAACCGAGTAACCACCTACCTGAATACATCATAGGCAACTGGCTTAGCCAGCAAGCTGGGCATATTGAACTACTGCAAATAAATGAAGATCAAAGTTACCTGCAAATTGGGCTGGACTTAAATGAGCCGAGTAATAGTTTCGCTGAATGGGGCAGTTTTGCGTTATCTAATACCACCGCTTTTGTGGATATGCCAATATCCATTTCCTTCAACCCCACCTTTAGCAATAACCCGTCCAAAGGGTTTATCACCTTACTTACTAAGCACAATCACAGTCATGTTTATCTCAATAATGACGCATCAAGATTGCAGTTGAATATGGATAAACAAGCCGACAATTCCATCGACAATATTGTTGAATACGAACAACTGCGCTCGCGAGACATTGAAGGTTACTGGTATAACCAAGAATATGATGACTTGTATGCCGTATTGATGCTCGATAATGGCTTATATGTACAGTTACAAATTAACTTTGACCATGATGACGAACTCACGGGAATGGAATGGGGTCAATATCAGCATCAATCAGATTCTGAAGAAGTTTATTTTCAGGCTCAATATGATGACAACAACCAAACAGGCTTTAGTCGCTACGGTGAAATTGCATCGGCAGCTTTTAATGTCAAACTTCATGATGATCAGCTCATCTTCCTCCTCGATAACAACGAAGATGGCGTGATTGATACTTTTTCGCGATTAATGCGAAAAAACTGATTTAGTTACAATTTCTAATATTCCAATCAATATCATTAAATTCAATTAATTTCATAGACTTAATCTAATAACTTCGTCATATTATCCCTGCACAATCATAAACTACTATTACACCTCTTGTTTGCACTCTAATAAAGTCGCTATATTTAGCTTACTAACTGTATTTAGCGCCGAAATTTAGACAAAAGGATATTTCATGGGCCAGGAAACATCTAAAATTCTCGTTGTCGATGATGACATGCGACTCAGATCATTATTAGAACGCTATTTACTTGAACAAGGTTATCAAGTGCGCAGCGCAGCTAATGCTGAACAAATGGATCGCTTATTAGAGCGCGAAAACTTTCACTTATTGGTTTTAGACTTAATGCTGCCGGGTGAGGATGGTTTATCAATCTGCCGTCGCTTACGTCAACAAGAAAACCCAATCCCAATTGTCATGCTCACCGCCAAAGGCGACGAAGTTGACCGCATTATTGGCTTAGAACTTGGCGCCGATGACTATTTACCAAAACCGTTTAATCCACGTGAATTACTCGCGCGCATTAAAGCTGTGATGCGTCGTCAAACAGCAGAAGTGCCTGGAGCGCCTGCGCAACAAGAAGAAGTGATTAGTTTTGGTGACTTTTCATTGAACCTTGCAACCCGCGAAATGTTCCATGAAGAAAAAAGTATCGCTCTCACCTCGGGTGAATTTGCCGTGCTTAAAGTATTGGTATCTCACCCAAGAGAGCCATTATCGCGCGATAAGCTCATGAACCTTGCCCGTGGTCGTGACTACTCAGCACTAGAGCGCTCTATTGACGTACAAGTGTCTCGCTTACGCCGATTAATAGAAGTTGATGCCGCTAACCCACGCTATATCCAAACGGTTTGGGGTTTAGGTTATGTGTTCGTGCCTGACGGCACTGCTCGGGGTTAATTTCTATCAGCCAGTCACAAACCATTAGTCAGCCAAAAGCAATCAAACTGAAATGGTGGCAGCGCTTTCTGCCACGTAATTCTTTCAGCCAAACCGTATTGCTTATTGGTAGTTTGCTACTGATTAATCAACTGGTTTCTTACCTCTCTGTAACGGTTTATTTTATTAAACCCAGTTATGAACAAATCAACCAACTCATCGCACGACAAATAAACTTATTGTTTATTGATGGTGTTGTCATCACCCGTGAAAACCTCACCGTTGTTGATGCCCTCAATGCAAAAGTGCGCGATGATGAGATGAAAGTTTACAATCAGCAAAACGCCATTGCAGCGGGGCTCGAATCGGCCACCTATTATGGTTTTTTGTCCGAACAAATGTCTGAGTACCTTGGCGGCGAAGCGGAAGTGCGCTTTTCTCAAGGTAAACAACTGCAAGTATGGATCAGACCGCCACAAGCACCGACTCTGTGGATAAAAGTACCGCTGACAGGGTTAAACGAAAATGATTTATCACCACTAACATTGTATTTATTGGTAATTGGTGCGCTCAGTGTCGCCGGTGGATGGTGGTTTGCACGCAGGCTCAACAGGCCGCTTAAGCGTTTACAACGCGCTGCTTTCTCTGTATCTAAAGGCGAATTCCCAGAGCCATTACCCTTAAGTGGATCATCTGAAATCGTCGAGGTAACTCACGCTTTTAATCAAATGTCTCACAGTATGAAGCAACTTGAGCAAGATCGAGCGTTACTGATGGCCGGCATATCCCACGACCTACGTACGCCACTGACTCGTATTCGCTTAGCTTCTGAAATGATGGTGGATGAAGATCAATACCTTAAAGATGGCATAGTCACCGATATTGAAGATATGGATGACATCATTAACCAGTTTATTGCTTATGTACGTCACGACCAAGAAAGTGCCAGAGAGCTGAATGATATCAACCGCTTGATCCAGGAAATCAACCAACAGGAAATGCACCGAGAAGGCAACATTGAACTCAATTTACAAGATTGTCCATTGGTGCCTTTTCAAAGCGTGGCGATTAAACGAGTATTAAGTAATTTAGTAGAAAATGGCTTTCGCTACGGTAACGGCTTGATAAAAATCAGTTCGTATCAAACCGCTAAAGGTGTCAGTTTTATTATCGAAGATAACGGCCCTGGCATTAATGAAGCAGAGATTGAAAAGCTGTTTCAACCATTCACCCAAGGGGATAGTGCCCGAGGTTCAGTAGGTTCAGGTCTTGGCTTAGCCATTGTGAAACGGATTATCGACCGTCACCACGGCAAAATTGAATTAAGTAATCGTCCAGAAGGTGGGCTACGAGCACAAGTATGGTTGCCAATAGAAAACCAGTAAGTGGCTCTTAGCTAACCCTGTTTTAAGTCAATTTCATTCAACAAAAAAGCGACTCGATGAGTCGCTTTTTGCTAAATAAAAATCGGTTTAATACAGATTATAAATCTGCGTGAGGGCCAAAGACTTCGTAATGTAATTGCGACTCTGGCACATTTAATCCAAGTAATTGCTGCTTAATGGCTTTCATAAAACCAATAGGGCCGCAGAAGTAGTATTGTGCGTTTGGCACAATGCTTTCGGCGATGTTATTAAGCTCTACAGTCCCTTCAAAATCAAAATCTTCGGCAGGTAAATCAGTCGCTAAAGGCTGACGATACCAAACGTAGCTTTCTAAGTTGGTATTCACATCTCGTTTGGCTTTAATTGCTTGTTTAAAGCTGTGCTGTGCGCCATCTTCACAGGCATGAACCCAAGTGATATTCGCTGTATGTGATTGCGATAATAACTGGTTCAACATGCTCTTCATTGGCGTAAGGCCGACACCAGCTGACAACAACACTACAGGCGTTTCTGCTGCTGTCGCCAATACAAAGTCACCTGCCGGCGCAACAACGTCAATCACATCACCCACTTGGTAATGCTCATGCAGTAAGTTCGACACCTTGCCATCTGATTCACGCTTAACACTAATGCGGTACGTACTGCCATTAGGTGCATCTGATAATGAATACTGACGAATTTCTTTAAACTCTAACTGCTCGTGATCAAGCGACACACTTAAGTATTGCCCTGGAGTGAATTCGACGACTGGCTGACCGTCTTCTGGTGCTAACAGGAATGAAGTGATAACCGTGGATTCAGGCGTTTTTGCTTGAACCACAAAGCGGCGTGTGCCTTCCCAGCCGCCAGTTTTAGCCGCTGTTTGTTGATATAGCTGCGCTTCGCGGTTGATAAAGATGTCCGCTAAAAAGCCATATGCATTGCCCCAAGCTGTCAACACTTCTTCAGTCACGGCATCGCCGCCGAGTTCTTTAAGTGTCGCTAAAAGGTGACCACCAACAATGGCGTACTGCTCTGGCTTGATTAAGAAACCTGTGTGTTTATGAGCAATACGCTCAACTGCGGCGCCCAGTGCTTCTAGGTTATCAATATTTTTTGCGTAAGCGGCAACGGCATTAAATAAGGCAACAGGTTGGCCACCAGTATGTTGATGGGCCAAGTTAAATACATCTTTTAACTCAGGATTATGTTCAAACATACGTTGATAAAAATGCGTAGTCAGTGCAGGACCTGCCGCTTCTAATAATGGAATAGTGCTCTTAACAACGTCTTTAGTATGCTGATCTAACATAAACAACCTCTAATATGTATTTAAAATGCATGTTTTGATAAGATAATAAACATGCATTTGATTTAGATCAATATATTTTAGATTAATTTCATTTTATCTAGCGCTCATTTAACAATTTATCTCATACATTCGCTCGTTCATAAGCAAGTAACACCTTATATCCAATAAGAGATAGAGCAATGACTCTATTTAGGTGTTAACCCCCTATTTCATTGCAATCATCTTAGTCTTTTTTACATTTAACCATATAAAAAACAAGGATTTAATTACGCACCAAGATACAAGTTGATACACAAAATGTAATCTTACTGTCATATTTAATTCATAAAATCCTCAACACTTAATCTCCAAAAAGCTAACATTTCAATGAAGATTTCCACTCTTTCCTTAACAGCTTCGGCAATATTGTTGCTACTGGCAGGACTTTTAGCTGCCACAGTCCTTTGGAGCACAGACAAACGTCAGCAAGTCGAATTACAAGCAAATACTCTGCAACAGATACAACACACTTTTTTGCTCAAGGTTCGCCCCAATATCAATGCCTATTTGCAATCGGGAGACAGTGAAATTCTTAGCCAAGCAAGGCAAGAACTCACCGAAATCTCCCATCAAATCGGCCAAATTGACTTAGCTTCAGCAACAGCAGCCATCACCTCTATACAGCAATTTTTGGCTGAATTTGTCGCAAATTTGAATAACCGCTACCTTGCGGCAGGAAAACTAGCAGGTAACCCAAGGCAGTTACTGGCTTATTCAGAGTCTGAAATGCTTGATAATAATATGCGCCTCGCCGCTTACGCCGAAAAAGGCTTGGCAGTGGATGCTGATTTAGCCCAATCATATTTACAATTAACCCGTGAGCTACCACCATTGGTGTTTCAGTTATCACAACTCACTGAAGGCTATTTAATAGGTAAAGAAAGTCGCTTAGAAGCTAGCCTACAACGTAATATACAAGCGCTAAATCAATGGCATGAGCAATTAACAAAACTCTCTCTAATTGGAATTTTTGAACAAGAAGAAGTCGATGAATTTGCCTTAGGTGCAGATGAGCCTGAGCAGTTTGAAGTAGGTGAATCTTATCGCGATGAATTACTCAGTTTAAGCCTGCGCTATGACAAAGAAGTGGCCAATACCCATAACTTACTCGCCGATAATCTTTTGGTGCAATCACAATTGTCTGCCGACACTGATCAAGTGGAGCAACAGTTGCTGCGTCTAGGAAAAGTGCACGCTGAATATGATCATGATTTAAAAAAGCAGCTACAAACCATTTTATATTCAATGGTGATCATCATTGGTTTATTTGCCTTTGGTTATTTATGGCTGCAGCAACGCCGAGTTGTACAACCGCTAAAACGCTTAAATGCGGCCTTTATGAAACTAAGTGAGTCCAATCAGCGTGAGCAACTTCAAATTAATAGCCGTTGTGAAACAGGCCAAATAGCAAGTCACTTCAACCAACTATTAAACCGATTTGAGCAAGAAGACGAAAGTCAGCGTCAACAAGTGTCTAAAGTATCGCACTCATTAAGCTCATTAATTGACAGGATCAAGCAAATCTCGACCACCACAGAGCAAACTCAAGCAGTGGTCAGTGTCGCGCAAACACAAACCAGCCATTTACGAGAACTAGCCAGTGAAGTAGAACAAAACTCATCCATTGTTGAGCAAAAAGCCACTGCCACCATGGAGCATATGCAGGCAAGCCAAACCCAAGCAGAAGCCGTATTAGAAGCGACTGAAACATCGCAACACGCAGTGACCAACTGTTATGAATCACTGACCAACTTATCGACTTCTGTCACTGATGTTTCAAAAATTATTGATGTGATTGGCAACATCGCCGAGCAAACGAATCTACTGGCCTTGAATGCAGCTATTGAAGCTGCCCGCGCAGGCGAACAAGGCCGCGGCTTTGCCGTTGTTGCTGATGAAGTGCGTAACTTATCTCACCGCACACAAATATCCCTTAAAGATATTATGAATATTTTAGAGCAACTTACGGTATCTAATAAGGCATTAACCCAAAGCGTACAAGGCATTGGTGATGCGACTGAAAGCCAACAATTACGCGCAACTCACTTGTTAGATGTTGCCAAAACGGTACAAGCCCAAGCCAGCGAAATGGTCGGCACCGCAAAACAAGGCTCTGACTTTGCTAACCAACAAGTCAATTATTTAGATGAATTTGTCAACGCAATGGAAAGCCTCAATACCCATGCACAAAGTGCATCAGATCAAAGTCAAGCTATCGCCACTGAAGTCGCAGAGAGTGTCAGTAGCATTGAGCAAAGCTTAGGAATTGAAACAGAAGTCGTTGTGGCTGCAACGGCAAGAAGAAGTGTGTTTTAGTGATGTGAATTATTCATTATTTAATGCATTTTAAATAAGACATAAAGTCGTGGCGCTTCGCCCACACCAGACCAAAAGGGAGTGACGGCAACTCCCTCTTGGAACACCCACCCGCTCCATTGAAGTGTTAATCCTTCATCGCTTTACACTCATTAGCTAACGCCTCAGACTCGCCATCCATGGCTCAACTGAGGCTATCTCGGCATCCATGCCGAGCTCACGCAAATGAGTGTAGCGATTCTGGACACTTCAAACGGAGGCTCTTGAGCCTGCAACTTCATTTGATTATTCAGTTTCTAAGACGTCAACAAATGAAGATAAACTAGATTTATGATATTCAAATGGATTAGTCTTAGTATTTACAAGGATATTACTCAGGCAATCAATATGAATAAAAAAGTTTCACTTCTCATTTCCTTGTTATTTTTTCTTCAAGGCTGTTCAAGCACTGGCGTTATTCCAATGAGCCAAGATTCATATTTTATTGGTAAAAAAGATGGAAGCCCTGGAATAGGCATATCTCTTAGCAATAAAGCTGAAGTCTACAAAGAGGCTAATGAGTTTTGTAGAGAAAAAGATCTTGAAGTATTCGTTCTTCGTGAAAATGTCATTCCTGCTGCGCCAGCTCGTTTAGGTTCAACAGAATTAACTTTCAAATGTGTGAAGCCTGGAGGTACTTCTCAAGGCCTTGTTAAAGAAGCTGATACAGTCATTAAAGTAGATAGTGATATCAAAACAGAATCTTCAATATCCAAAGATATGTATTCTGAACTCTTAAAATTAAAAGAATTAAGAGATGCTAACATCATTACTCAATCAGAGTTTGAAAGTGAAAAGAAAGAAATCTTATCCAAATATTAAACCCCCGAGTGATTAAAAAATGAATCTGAATATCGAAGGTTCTTCCTAAAGGTATATAGATTGTATTGATAACATTTAAATTTGTTATTTCTGTCAACTAACACCCGCGTGGCGCTTCGCCCACACCAGACGAAAGGGAAACAACAGCTTTCCCTTTCTGAAATCCCTAGCCACCCTGATGTGGTCAAGTAAATCTGTACACGCTTAGGGGAGTTATTATCATGCCGCCAT
>NZ_JAJGZS010000021.1:0-91495 GCF_020806285.1 Shewanella sp. 10N.7 | reverse complement strand
ATGGCGGCATGATAATAACTCCCCTAAGCGTGTACAGATTTACTTGACCACATCAAAGGCATTAAGAAGAAGGAGTTGAGAAAAAGGAGTTGAGAAAAAGGAAATAAGAAATTAAAAAGGCATTATCATTTTTTAAATGATAATGCCCATATTGCCATTAACCGCAAAGGTAACTAATTGAATTAACTTGCCTCATTACCCTATCGAACATTATTCCCTTTTGGTATTTCATTTCTATACAACCACTGATACATCGTCGGTAATACCAACAGCGTCAGTGCAGTTGAGCTAAACAGTCCCCCGATGATCACCACCGCTAATGGCTGCTGAATTTCGCTGCCGGCACCTGATGACATTAAGATGGGGATTAACCCTAGTGCAGAGGTGAGCGCGGTCATTAGCACTGGCCGCAATCGACCAACCGTGCCTTCATAGACACTCTCAAATAAGCTCTCATCACCTTCCATATTTCTAACATGTGCACGTCGCTGATTAATCGCGTCCACCAGCACCACGCCATTTAACACCGCTACCCCAAATAATGTGATAAAACCGATAGAACTCGGCACGGACAAATAGGTGCCTGTACTATATAAAGCAACCACCCCACCAATTAGCGCCAGTGGTACATTCGCCATAATTAAGCCAACCTGTTTGATTGAACCGAACGAGAAATACAGCAGCAAGGCAATTAATACTATGGATACTGGCACCACTAACATCAGCTTTTGTTGCGCGCGTTGTTGGTTCTCGTATTGACCACCAACCACCACAGTGTAACCTGCTGGTAACTCTGCCTTTGGCACTATGGCATAAATGTCATTCACCACCGAGCCCATATCACGCCCTGATACATTAGCTTGTACTACAACGCGGCGCTGCACATCATCACGGCGAATATTAGGTGGCGCCATTTCTACGCCTACTTGCGCTACATCGCCTAAACGAACTTGCGCGCCATTGACACCACGTAATATCAAATCTCTAAGTGCATCAGGTGAGCTGCGGTAAGTTTCAGCTAAACGCACATTAATATCGTAGCGAGCATTACCGTCAATGACTTGTCCTGCACTCACGCCACCAATACCTTGACTCACTAAGCTCATCACTTGATCGACACTAATACCGTAACGCGCCAATTGCTCTCTTAATGGCCTAACGACCAATTGAGCCTCACCGCTGACTTGCTCAAGCGACACATCTACCGCGCCTTCAATCTCACTAACAAGCTCAGTAAGTTGCTGTCCCTTTTCAGACAATATATCAAGATCAGGCCCAAAAACTTTAATCGCTAATTGGGCTTTCACCCCTGATAACAGTTCATCAACTCTGGTGGCAATGGGTTGTGAGAAGGTAAACAGCAAACCTGGAAAAACACTTAATTCGTCTTCCATTAAGTGCTGTAGCTCAAAACGATTTTCGGCACTTTGCCACTCATCAACAGGTTTTAGGCCGATGTAGATTTCAATGTTACTCACCGGCTCAGGGTCGCCGCCAAGTTCAGGTGCGCCAATACGACTTAAGGCATATTCTACCTCTGGGAATGCCATCAATATTGACTCTATTTTCGGCGCTATATCTAACGATGTCGCCAAACTCGCAGTTGGTGCAAGCGTCACCCGCAAGTTAATAGTGCCCTCTTCAAGTTCAGGAACAAACTCAGTGCCAAGTTTTGGCACTAACAGCATACTAGCGATAAATAATGTAGCAGCAGTTCCCATCACAGTTGCAGGTTTATGCATTACCGCCAAAAGCAACTGCCGATACCCTTTCTCAATTGGGGTCAAGATTGGGCTTTGCTTGAGGGTGACACCGCTATTAAACAAGTACACCGCCATTGCAGGAACAGCAATCAGCGCAACTAACAATGCAGATATCATCGCTAAAATAATACTTACCGCCATTGGCTGAAATAACTTGCCTTCAACCCCTTCTAGGGTAAATAGTGGCGCAAACACTACGATAATAATTGCGGTAGCAAAGAAGATAGGACTGCACACTTCTTTAGCCGCTCGCATGACTTTAGCCGCTGTTGGATCTGAACTATTTTCCTCTTGAGTTAATTGTTTAAAAATATTCTCAACCATCACTACTGAGCCATCAACCAACATGCCAATAGCTACCGCTAGGCCACCAAGCGACATTAAGTTAGCCGACAACCCAAAGTAAGACATGATCATTAACGCTAACCCAATCGATATAGGAATGGATAGCAGCACTAATAACGTGGCACGTAAGCTCACCAAGAATAAAGCCAGAATAACCACGATAAACACAAAGGCCATTAACAGTGCATCAATCACAGTAGTAACCGCTTGCGTAACTAAATCCGATTGGTCATAAAACACCTCAAATGAGACGCCTTTTGGCAGTGCTTGTTCAATTAAACTAACGCGCTTTGAAATGTCATCAATGGTGGCTTTGGTATTCGCGCCCATGCGTTTAAGTACTACGCCAGCAACGACTTCGCCCATAGCATTGACTTCGGTTTTGCCACTTACTGGATTTTGCTCTTTACGGGTAAAAGTAACCGCCCCTACACGGATTTCACGGCCATATTCCACCTTGGCGATATCAGTAACACGAACTGGCGTCCCCGCGACCTCTGTTAATGGAATTTGCCCTATCGCCTTTAAGCCCGCCTGACCCGATGGCAATAAACCATAACCACGTACAACCAGCTGCTCTTGACCTTGGGGCATAAACCAACCACCCGCATTGCGGTTATTGCTTTCGAGCGCTTCGGTGACTTGGGGCATAGATAAGCCGTAGCTTAATAATTTATTCGGGTCGACTTGCACTTGGTATTGGCGAACATCACCACCAAATGACAACACCTCTGTCACCCCTTCGACTGGCATTAAAATCAGCTTCACTAAGTAATCATTAATACTACGAAGCTCTGCAGCATCAACGTCTGATTCTGGTGTCGACCGTAAAATATACTGATAAACTTGCCCTAACCCAGAAGTATTGGGGCCAATCTCAGGTACACCAACGCCATCTGGGATCATTTCTTTAGCCGCTTGTAACTGCTCAAACACCTGCTGA
Organism: Shewanella sp. 10N.7; assembly: GCF_020806285.1. Taxonomy (NCBI): domain Bacteria; kingdom Pseudomonadati; phylum Pseudomonadota; class Gammaproteobacteria; order Alteromonadales; family Shewanellaceae; genus Shewanella; species Shewanella sp. 10N.7. The sequence goes on along the minus strand of NZ_JAJGZS010000021.1, from coordinate 88,444 downwards.
CGAGCAAAATAAATATCGGTGCCTTCAGCAAAAACCACTGTAACTATCGACAATCCAGTGCGAGATAATGACCTTACCTCAGTGACTTCAGGTAAGGCGTACATAGCCGATTCCACGGGATAACTGATCAGTTTTTCAACTTCTTCAGCAGCGAGCCCCTCGGCTTCAGTGTTCACTGTCACTTGCACATTGGTTACATCAGGAAATGCATCCAAGTTTAATTTGGGCAGCATGAATACGCTGGCGGCAACAATAAATATCAATGCCAAGCCCACTAGCAATCGGTTTTTCACCGCTGCTTCAATTAATTTCTGTAGCATTAGTGGCCCCTAGTGGTTATGGATATCAAAACCTGCTTTCGCAAGTTCAGAAGCTAAAAGAAAAGCGCCACTCACCACCACTCTACTGTTGGCAGCAATCCCCGTTACCATATTCATCCCACGTTGGCTTTCAACTACCTCAACTTCCATCGCTTCAAAACCATCAGCATCTTGTATAAACACCTGCCAATGCCCATCAGATCCTCGTGTTAAAGCGGCATCAGGTAATATCACTCCACCACTCAATGCACTTGGTAAGTACAACTCAGCAAATTGACCTGCATGTAATCTATATTTGCTGTTATCAATGCTTACGAGCACTTGTTCAGTTCGGGTAACCAAATCAAGTTCATGTGAGCGGCCAATAATAGTGCCCTCAATAGATAAACCATCGACTTTAACTAAAGCTTTATCGCCTCTGCTAATCCCCTCCGCTTGGTGCGCTGACAACTGAGCCTGAACCCACAAGTGTGATTCATCGGTAAGCTGCATTAACGGTGTTCCACCAGCGGATACCTGACCTAGCATGGCAACATCCTGCTGCACACGGCCATTAATTGGTGCTAATAATTGATAACGACCAATGGATTCTGGCTGGCTAACTAAAGCGTTAATTTGCGCGCGAGTCATTTTTAGCGCTTCAAGATTCGCGCGGGTGAGCTCTGCTTGTACTTGCGCCTCTAAACGTTGGCTTTCACTCACCGTGTTTTGGCTCATACGCTTAATCCTGTCCCATTCAGCTGCTGCGTTTATATAATCAGCTTGCGCTTGCGCCACTGCCGCGCCGCCTAAGGTCAATAACACTTGCCCTTGTTTCACTAATTGACCCGGCACCACATGTCGCTTTAATACTCTGACATCGAGTTGTGGAGCTAGTGTCATGGTGCGATCGCGATCAACGATTAATGTGGCTGTGGCTACATCATCTAAATTGAATGTGCTGCTGGATAAATTGACGACTTCGATACCTGCGAGCTGTTGCTGCTGCGCAGTTAATACTAAAGCGTCGCTATGTTGTTCATTGGGTTCTGTAATAAGTTCTTTGTTAGGTTCTTTGTTAGGTTCTTTGTTAATTCCTTTATTAAGTTCTTTGCTAAGTCGTTCGCTTCTTTTACTGCCAGGTTTATAACTAGAACTAGGCTTATCGACCACTGAATCGGTCTGGGAATTTGTTTCTATTTCATTGTGGGCATGTCCATGCTCCGCTGCATCAGCCTGAGCAGCCCACGCCGTGTTTGCTACAGCTAACGATGTCATTAGAGCTAAAGAAATAATCGCTAGTCTAATTTGAGTTAGTGTTAAAAGTTGAGTCTTCATAGTGTTACCTTTCGAGTTGCTACCCGCAGGCAATGTTGCTGTCACAACCACTGCAATATTGCGAATAACGACGGAATACTTTTATTGAAAAATGATTGGGGAATTGCTTCGCATCCACTTAATTTTTGGAGCTTAATTTTGAAAGTAATGTTGAATAAAATCCCGCAACTACTGGACCTTGGAACGCTAGAAATTCGGTCACTAGTCGCTTTAGCAGAGAAAATCATTACACAGAAATGTACAATCAGCGCTGAGGCAAAAATCGATTTTTTCATCATTTATTCTCGGTTCGACAAAGGTCAAAACAGTAAAATTAAGTGATGATTAACAAGCAATATTTATGGCGATGAGCCGCTTGTACTAAACGCAATTCAATACTGTTCGCTAGCTAATGCCCGAGCGCTAATTAGTGCCAAGCACAACTGAAAGTATTAATGCGCAAGCATGCACAGCAATATCATCGGCAAAAAAGCCAAACAAGTTTTAAAATTTGCAGAGTTAATCAGTTATAGAGTTAACTGATCACGCAATGGGAGGGCGGTAACTTAGGCGAGCGTCAGGTGGAATATAAGCTTGAATAAAGGTATGGGGCGACTCAGAAATAATGGCCGCAGGCAGTAAATGAGCAACGACATCAATCGTTGCACTATAGCCACCATGGCACTGACAATCTAAACACAATTCATAGCTCTGAGTATCAGAAGATACTATGTGTTCGTGGCGTTCAATGTTTGAATGAGTATTAAATAAGTGGGCTAAATCATCGCCCTTATCACAGCTATCAGCAGGCGCTGAAAAAACGAGGTGTGAATGGTTTACTTGCTCATTTTCACTTTCACCAAGATGTAATTGATGCTCACCTAAGTTAGTGCTGATAAATTGCAGCAACATAACGGCGACCATTAATTTAGCAAATTGTCTAAACGTGGAAAGTGACAAGTAAAAACCTTTTATTCATAACAATAACGAGCTGAAATAAGTAACTAAAATAAGCAACTAAAATAAGCAACTAAAATAAATAAAAATGAGCTAACTAGTGTCAGCTAGCTCTCATTCAATATGACCTAGAGTTTAGCTAAAAGTTCTCAATCGACTAGCAAGAAATATTATAATAACGAGTTAAGTCACAACTTAGTTTTAATCTTAAAATACGCAATGCTTAGCGTAATCAGCGGCTTCATTAGCTGTCCAATCACCACTTGGTTTATCTTGCATTTGTTTACACCAAGCTTCACTCCCCACTTCAGGTGCACAAGCACTAAGGCCTAATATCAAAGCTGCAGCTGCGAAAATAACAGTTAATTTGGTGGCTAAGTGGGTTACTTTTTTATTCAACATTGTCTAATACTTCCTTGAAATAACATGATTAAAAGCGATAAATGAGTAAAACGGATTAAATTGGCATCACAGTCTTTATTGTTGAAGCCAAGCAATTGCCTGTTGTTTTTGTTCTAGCGGATACCAAGCGACTTCGCCTTGCATAAATGGGCCAAGTAAATTGACCGCATTGCCCACCCAGTCTGGTCCGCCAACAAAGACTAATGCATCAAAGTGCGGTAATTGCACTTTATCACCACCCGATAACGAGCTAACGTCCCAACCTTCAAGTAGCACATCGGCTTCAATGTATAAACGTACTTTACCGCTATCTTCTCGATATTGAGTGATTAACGGCTGCAAGTGTGTTTGGTAATCTTCGGTAGATAAACGGCCACTGACAAATAAACTGATAACACCTTCGGCGATATCTGGGATTTGGCACAACATAAAGCAACTCCAACGGTATTGCGGCTGGCTGACAATATTAATTCATCAACGACAGCCTATATTCTTGCTGATAGTAACAAATCTTATCAGCAGTACTATAGAAAAGTTTGTTAAACTCTCCACACTAATGCGCTAAAAATAGTTAAGTTAACCCTAAAAATGATAAATATTACCAACCGCGTCAGCATTGAAGACAATGAAATTGAATGGCAATTTATCCGTTCAAGTGGTGCGGGCGGGCAGCATATTAATAAAGTCTCTACTGCGGCACAGATTATTTTTGATATCAGACAGTCTTCATTACCGGAGTTTTATCAGCAAAAGCTGTTGGCAAAAGCTGATCACCGCATAACCAAGAGCGGAAAAATCATCATCAAATGTCAGCAAAGTCGCAGCCAAGACTTTAATCGTCAGCTCGCATTAGAACAGTTTATTGAATTGGTGAAAGGCGTCGGCATTGTGCAAAAGGCACGTATTCCCACAAAGGCAACCAAGGGAAGCCAACGCCGCAGGGTCGACTCGAAAAAGAAACGTGGTGCAACCAAAGCATTACGAAGCGGAAAGTCAGATTATTAGCAAAGATTTTAATCATTTATAATGATGAAAATAATTCCCCGTTTGGCATTCATTAACGTGATAAATTACACTGACATAAGATACATTAGCTCATGTATTAATAGTGACTCACTAACTTAGCAAGGAACCTCAATGACGACTCAAGCCAAAATTTTATTAGTGAATGGCCCTAATCTAAATTTATTAGGTCGTCGTGAACCGGGTTTATACGGCAGTGATAATTTAGACACACTAGTGGCAAATGCTAAGGTTCAAGCTGCAGCAGCGGGTATCGAGTTTGATCATATTCAGTCCAATGCTGAATTTGAATTAATCAACGCCATTCATGCAACTGATGCTCAGTTTATTGTGATTAACCCTGCCGCGTTTACCCACACAAGTGTCGCATTACGTGATGCACTATTGGGAGTGAATATTCCCTTCATTGAAGTCCATATTTCCAATGTCCATGCCCGTGAGCCATTTAGACACCACTCTTACCTTTCAGATAAAGCTGTTGGGGTGATTTGCGGATTAGGCATTCAAGGCTATGAGTTTGCAATGCAAGCAGCGATTAAGCATTTATCATCAGCTGAGTAACTTCAGCCAATACCCGTCGATAAAGTAATCTTTCATGAGTAAATTAAAAGCAGATATCAGCATTATCCAGTCAGGCATCTTCAGCCAATGGGATTCAGACAGTGATGAGTTACCCCGCTTTTTGAAAGCGACCGTCCATGTGCCTGCTGAACTGGATATGGAGTTTGGCTTTGTTACTCGCATTAAAAAAGCTAAAAACCAAGTACTAAAGTATTGTATTTACCATCCTGATATTCCTGATGCCGATGGCAATGTCCGCCCACCATTTGATGGTGAAGTGTATATCAAAGAAAACGATTGGAAGTTTTACTTGGGCGACTGTATTTGGTCACCCGTGAGTAATAAAGTGGGTAATTGGCGAATGACATTAGAACTGAATGGAAAAGTCATTGCCGATAAAACCTTTAAGGTCCATAACGTTTAAAGCTACAGCACCTCTTCATTTCGGCTGATTACAGCACAATTTCGGCCTTGGCCTTTAGCTTGATATAGAGCAACATCGGCCATGGTTTTATAATGTAGCCAGCCTTTTACAAGTTCATTGGCAGCCACTGGCATTGTCGCACCAATAGAAATACTCACAAATAACTCTAATTCGGCAATTTTCATTGGCTGTTCAGCAATCACGTTATTAAATCGCTTAAGCACCTGTGGTTGTAGTTCGGCTGATTCTAACGCCAGTAACACCATAAACTCTTCGCCACCCCAACGAGCTAAAATATCTTTGCCTCTAATGCAGCTTTGCAACCTTTCAGCACAGGTTTTCAGCACTTCATCACCCACTTCATGACCATAGGTATCGTTCACATTTTTAAACTTGTCACAATCAAGCATCAAGACGCTGTAATAACTCACTTGAGATCTTATCGCCTTATGCTCGACAAAGTTTTCAAGATAACGGCGATTATGCAGACCCGTTAACGGATCTTTGTTTGATTGCATGAATAAATTTTTGTTAGTGGAACTTAAGTGCTTAATTCGCTTTTCATGAGTCACATAACGATGAATCAAAAACACTAAGCCGATAAAAGATATACCCAATACCAGCATCCACAGCTTCTCTTGCAAACCTTTCTTTTCTAATGTGGCTGCTGCGAGCTCATTCTCTGCGGTTAAAAGGGCAATTTTCTCTTCTTGTAATTGGGTATCAAACTTCATTTGCAGTTCAAATATTTGCTCTTCGCGTTTATCAAATAGCTGCTTTTTCCTTCCTTCGTAATAAGCAATCAAATGGGTGATAGCTTGAGGGAATCGTTCCGTTTGTTGGTATAAATTGGCTAATAACTGATGCACGCTGAGTGAAAAATCTTGATTATTAATTTCAGTAAAACCAGCCAACGCTTGTAGCGCATTAGTTTCAGCGTCTTCAAAATTCTGCTGGTACAAACGTACTTGGCTTAAACCATACAGGCATTGATTACGCGCTAGTGGGTCGTACATTCCAGCCGACAGTTCAATACACTCCATAACAATAGACTCAGCCTCTAAATAACGCTGCTGATTGATTAAAAGCTCACCTTGAGTCCACAGTGCGTTAACCACTAATTGCGCATTATTTGACTTACGAGCGACCGCTGTACTTTTTTGACTGAAGTCAGTCGCCGCTTCAATATCATTTACTTGCAGCATGATGTGACTGGCATTGCTGTATAGCACGACTAAATGCTCAAAGCTCGCTGCGCCGCTGTTGATATATAAATCTGTTGCTAGCTCATTGTATTTTATTGCATTAGGCCAATCTTTAACCCGCGAGTAAACAACTGAAATATTAGAATAAACTTTACTTAAAAAGTTATTGTATTTGATATTGAGTAGTAAGGAGATCGCCTGATGATAATCATTGAGCGAGGCTTCATATTGTAAATCACGAGAATGTAATACGCCCCTAGCATTTAAGGCTCTAGCCCACAGGCGGTGATAATTTAACTGTGAGGCTAATTCAATTGCCTGATCGATCAAGCGTTTCGCTTTATCCCCTTCACCTTGTCTGGCGGCGAGAATACCTTTTAAAGTTAATGCCTCTGCCACGACCCATTGTTGATCAACATCTTGACCATATTGATACATTGCCTTCGCAATAACTTCAGCTTGTTCAATATCAGTTCGCCCCAAGGTTATATTATGCTTAATGCGATAATAAATGGCTTTGTAATAGGGGTTCTCATCTATAGCACCTTGATTGTTAAGTACCTCTAACTCTGCTTCGACTTTTTCAGGCTCTGCATCTGCTTGATAATAGAGTTCAACCAACTCACGACCTTGCTGGCTGTTATAAATAGTCTCTAAAGGATCAAATACCACCTCATCAGCTTTACTATTAACAGCTAAAGTGCAAAACAGTGTGGCAATAAAAAACCTAACCATTAATACTTTTAAAAAAGCAGGATCATTATACGATTTCAACTAAAACCCCTAGAATCTAACCAAGTTGGGATAGATACCTGTAATATTATTCTGATTTTTCACGGTTCAATACACTTAAAACATAAATAATCATGCTAGGTCACTTTATTGATATTTAACCTCTTATTTAGCTTAGTCAGTGATAGACAAATCTACAATTTAGTTTTAATGCGCTTTTACCGACAGATGCGCCCAAGCTTGATATAATTACGCATTATTCAATTTTCTTGTCACCGAGCATTTTTATGTCACTTCAGTCTTCGTTAACCCAAGCCATTAATCAAAGAGCAGATTTTCTCGCTCAATCCGAAGTCAATCAAACAGATTGCTTTCGCTTATTTCATGGCACTGTAGAAGGCGAAAATGGCCTTAATATTGACCGTTACGGTAACGCTTGGCTTATTCAAACATTTCATCAAACATTAACTGAAGAACAACTAGAACAAATAACCGATTTACTCACTGCTCTAACGCCTTTGCCTGTGATCTATAATGATCGTGCTAAAAGAAATTCTCGAATAGAAAACAACTTACAAACTGAACATCATGAGTTTGCTTGCTCAGAACAAGTTATCCAGGAAAATGGAATAAAGTTCACCTCTAAACTTCGCCATGAAGGCCAAGACCCATTATTGTTTCTTGATATGCGTATAGGCAGAGAATATGTACGAGCCAATAGCCAAGATAAAACAGTATTGAACTTGTTTTCGTACACTTGTGGTATTGGTACCGCTGCTGCTATGGGTGGAGCAACTCGGGCTGTTAATGTGGATTTTTCATCTTTTGCCCTTGCAGCAGGCAAGAAAAATGCAGAGCTAAACCATGTATCAGAAGTTTGTGAGTTCATTCAAAGTGATGCGTTTCCTGCCCTAAGGCAGCTAGCAGGACTTAAAGTTGGCGGTCGTCGCGGCCAAAAACTACCAAAGTATCCAAAACTGGCAGCAACTCAATTTGACCTAGTCTTTTTAGACCCACCTCGTTTCGCTAAAAGCCCTTTCGGTACCGTTGATTTAATTAATGATTATCAAGGTTTATTTAAACCTGCCATGTTAGCCACAAAAGACGGCGGTACTATTGTTTGTTGTAATAATGTCGCTAAAGTTGACCGAGAAGCTTGGTTAGCGAGCCTAGTACGCTGTGTAGAAAAGCAAGGGCGTCAGGTAAGCGCTATCGAATGGCTTCATTGCCATGAAGACTTCCCTTCATTTGATGATAACCACCCGTTAAAAATCGTGGCGTTGAATATTGATTAGTCATACAGAACATTACGTTTGCATAAAAGCCAGTTAATGGTTTTTATGCAAATGGAACGCAAAGATACAACAGCTGTCACTCAACCACATCTTGCTTTGTAGATTGCTTTAGCCAATTCAACTTAGCTAAATACTTCTGCTGACTCTCGCCCATTGAAGTAAGTGATAACGCTTGTTGAATGGTTTTTTCAGCACTGACATATTTCCCCAAAGCATTCTGCGCTTTCGCCAATTCATAATAAGCTTGATGATAATAAGGGCTGTTATTAATGAACTTTTTAAAATAAGTTTCTGCCGCTGAATAATGTTGTAAAGTTAATGCCTCTATTCCCATCGAATACCAACCGTAGGGGGTATGATTTTCAAGTTGTAGCAATTGTTGAAGAACGGCATCCGCTTCAAGTGCTTTCCCTTGTTCAGACAAGGAGTATTGATAGTTACTCAACAAGCTAAGTGAATTCGATTCAAACTGTAACCCATATTGATAATACTCATCTGCAATTTGGTGTTCGGCAACGCGCCTATGCACTACTGCCATCATATTGATCAATGGTACATACCGAGGAGCCAACGAGAGCCCTTTTTCAAGAAGTGTATAAGCATAGGTTAATTCGCCCGCTAATAAAGCATCAGCTGCAAGGTTACGATAAAACATTGCAATAAATTCATGCTCACTCACCACCCCACCAGTGCGATCATTGCTATCTGGGAAATAGTCAATCACAGTAAATTCACTACCGTTTAAATACACGCCGCCAGCATCGGTTTCATACAAAAATGTTCGAACATGATCAGAGGTTACAATAAGGTCATTAGAAATATGCGTTAATAATGGTGCCGAGTGCACAACCTGAAATACAGCTCTAACGTCTAAGTGCTTTGCAACTCCATAGGTCAGCATCGCCAATGCCATACAGTTACCCGCGCGCTGCTGCCAAGCTTGAGAAGTGCTGTAATTCAAGCCCTCATAATTAAAGTTGACCATTTTATCTTCAATAAATCGGGAAACTTGATACCTTTTCGACAAGCCGACAATATCGTCACGGGCTATAAATTCATTAAGCTCTTGTTTCTGCTGTGGTAGTAACTCTGACAAACTTTCAATTGAAGGCACTGTTGATGGCGCTTCGGACTTGATGAAATAGCTCGCAGTTTCCGGCATGGGTAATGAAGCCACTGAGGGTGTTGATGTTGTTGAGCTACAAGCACTCAATAAAGAGCAACTTAGCACCCCAACAGACAATATAAATTTTGAATTAAACTGAGGGCCTAGCAATGGGCTTTTAAGTCGCAAGCTTTTAAGCAATGAGCTTTTAAGAAATGACCCTTTAAGCAATGGCTTTATATATAACGGGGTAAATAGCTGTTTTTTGAAATATGAGTTAAACATTTTTTTGTTCGACATCCTTGGCGTAACCTTTCCTTTATAACGACCACAACTTCACTCATCATTAGTTGAGCATTTAATCATTTAGGTTAAGCTAGCATGTTTTCTGCTTACATTTCCAGCACCAACCTCGCCACTAGCATTTACTCTCAAGATAAATTCTTATTATCAACAATATACATGACTCTTCAGATAGCACTGCATATCCGTTTGAGCTGCCAAGTTCCATGAGTAGAGTGTGAAGATTTTTAGAGATTCATTAACAAGGATTAATAGTCAAAGTTGGGTAAATTAGCAGCTCAGTAAACAAAAAAGCTACCTAATAGGTAGCTTTACTATACTCTCTCAAACACACTCTAATACGCGCTTTAAATCAAAGGTTCACTTTAATTTATGGCAGGGTTACCCGCAGCACTGGTCACGGAGTGTGAACGAGATGAGTTCTCAGTAAAGGTCTTGCTTGCAATGGTATCCACATACATCCATTCACTTTTTACCTCATCTTGAGTAAATGTCAGTAATAACAAACCACGATCGTTAATATTGGTATATTTAAGATTAGTAACAAGATCCACCAAAGCCGCTTCAGTTGCTGGAATTTGCTCATCTGGTAAGCCTAAATAATATTCAAGACCTGGGGATGTCACTGAACTCGTTGCAAACTCAACCCCAACAGTATCCCCTGCTGCATCAGTTAGGTCGCTCGCCCAAGCATTATGAGTATCGCCTGCGATGACAACCAAGTTATGTCCCATAGACTTAGCTGACGCGAAAATGACTTCACGTTCATAAGCATAACCATCCCATGCATCTAGATTGTATGGAATGGCAGGTAATTGCAGTAACGCTAGTACTTCATCAGTCAGTTCAGCTTGGTTCTGTTGTAAATAGGCTAACTCTTCAGCGGTGAGACTCGGATCGCCAGCTTGTGCTCTTGCTGCTAATTGCGCTAATCCGCCTAAACGAGCAAATTCAGGAATACTCATTTGCAGTGTAGCAATAGCAGCTGGTAGTAACATGCTCCCCATAAGCACTTGTTGCCCTAATACTTGCCATTTTGCTGTTGATTGTAATAGCGAACTTTGCAGCCATAATAATTGCTCTTGACCTAGCATGGTGCGTTCAGTATTGGTGACATCAGCCATAAACTGCTGGCTATCAAATGCACCTGTTGCAGGATCTGTGTAAGTGGCATATTCCAATTGTTTATCACGAGCTAACACACGAGTGTCCAGCATATGTAAATCGACTAAATCTCCGAATGCAAAACTACGGTAGATTTCCTCATGGTTACCTTCTGTCCATGGTCTAATTGGCAACCACTCAAAGTAAGCTTGCAACGCCGCTTGTTTTCTTGTGTCGAAATCACCTTCGTCATCATTATGATTTTCAGCGCCATCACGCCAAGTATCATTCGCGACTTCATGATCATCCCAAACGGTAATAAATGCGACAGCAGAGTGCAGTTTTTGCAAACTTGTGTCAGTGCGATACTGGCCATAACGAGTACGGTAATCGGCCAATGTAAATAGCTCACCTTCGGGTAGCACTTGTCGGTCATACTCTACGGCTTTTTCACTGGCATATTCACCGCGAGCATATTCGTAAATATAATCCCCAAGATGGATCACAGCATCCAAATCATCTTGCTGAGCAGCTAATTCATATACATTAAAATAACCGGCTGGGTAATTAGCGCATGACATAACAGCAAATTTAGCAGCACTCACAGCGCCTTCAGGTAAGGTGCGCCCTTGACCTACAACAGACACTTTATTAGCCGTTTTAAAGCGATAGTAATAAATTGTGCCCGCTTCTAAACCAACGGCATCGACTTTAACAATAAAGTCTTGAGCTACAGTCGCTACCATTTGGCCATCTGTCACGACTGAGTCAAAATTTTCATCTGTAGCCACTTCCCATGACACTTTCACTTCGTTATCTTGCGAATTTTCTGGCGTTGCTCTGGTCCATAAAATAATCGCATCGTGAGTAGGATCACCACTTGCTACACCATGAAGAAAGTCTGCATTAACGCTCTTTTCATCGTCATCATCAAAAACGCACCCCATTAAGCCACATGAGACAACCACAGCCCCAACACCTTTTGAAGACATCGCCAAAAAATCACGTCTCGTCACTGACAACTTCATACCTATTCCTTTATTTATAATTGTTACTGATACGATTACGATTAGAGCATCTAATCTAATTGGATTATTGTGAGAGAATTTTGTGACACCAACATGATCAAAGTGTGACGAATAGAGTTGGTTACTCGGTGAGCTTTATAGCACTTTTAAACAGCAAAAAAAAAGCTACCCGAAGGTAGCTTTTTAGAGTCTAAAAACTGAAATTAATCTTCAGTTGTCAAATTAAGACTGTTGACTTCAATACCTAAACTGTAAGAAATATAGCCTTCTTGAGTTTCAGGGATCTGGTCTGTTCTATCTGTGATAACCACTTTAGATAAACGACAACCTTGGTAAAACTCTGGAGCGAAGTTGTATTCAAAAATATCACTGGTTTGAACTTCATAAGGGTTTTCTGGATCCGCAGAGTAGTGTTGGTTCGCTAATAGTGTGCGACCATTTTGGCTTTCGTCCTCACAGCCTATTAGCTTAATACCGATAACCCCTTTCTCAGCGTAAGTTAAATACGTTTGATCATTTGCAGTAAATTCATTGAATTTAAGAGTTTTACCAGCAATAGGGCAAGCAGCATTGATACCGTTCTGTCTCATGGTTAACTTAAGCTTACCCGCTTGACCTAGCGTTAAAAACTTATCATTAGCAGTACTAAAAACATTCGAAACGGTAGAACGATCAGGGTTCGTACTTACTTTTTCCCCTTGAATCCACTCTATGTTAGCAGCTGTCAAATCACAGCCGATAGATTGAGGGTCGACATCCCCAACTAAACAACGTTTTAACGCTCGCGTGTGGGCAGCATAATAAGCCGAACATTCCAGCTCGCGTTCATTATCAGCTGTTTTAAAAGCTTGAACTCCGCGGATTAAAATACCGTAACTATCAGGAAAGCCACTATCACGTAGAATTAGCGGTGTATAAAAGCGATCAGCAGTAAATGTTATCCAGGCTTTCTTAAAGCCCTGATCTAATGACTCGCCTTCAACTGCATCAATAGAGAGTTTATGCTTTTCAGAACCGACTCGAACAATCAAATCGCGAAATGCTTGCGCTTCATTGCGAGCACCAAGTCTTTCATAATCATAATCGCGCTTTTGATATTTAACTGAAATAGCGTATTCAGCACCTGGTACAGTAGGTACATATGTACGCATTCTGACTGTACCTAGCTTTTGTTCATTATTACATGCATGCGTATCAAGTTCTGCTGCGTAACCTTCACCATCAATGCCGTAAGTAGTGGCATAACCCACTTCCATACGCGCGTCACAAGCTTGATTACGGAGCTGTTTGATAGCAGCTCGGCGCTCATCACCGTCCAATGACTTTACGTTTTCCCATTCAGCAGGAAACATTTTCTTCAGTGTTTTTCGAGTCCACTGCACGTCAAAGTACATTTTACCATCTTCAGAATAAAGCGCTTTCAATTCGCGTTTAAGTGAATTGGGGTTTTCCTCTTGTAGTTCTGAAAAGTCGAGGTCATCAATAATCCCCCAAGTACCATTATTAAACTGGTCTTCATAGCCATAAAAGTATTGACCAGCAACAAGCTCTAGATCATTAGCTTGAGCCATAGAAACTGTGGAGCAAGACAGTGCTAACAGCATCCCTAACTTCTTTGTTAATTTCATATAAAATCCTAGTGTTATAAGTTGTACAAACAATCTGCCATCTTTTAACACTCAGTAATGCAGCCCACAGACCTGCCTGTGCTGTCACTTTGCGTCCTCATTTTACAACGAGTTTGCCGTTAGAGTATCTATTACATCCTAAATCTAAGCATATTTTAACATTGACCACATCAGGTTAACAAGTCAAAATATTGACAAGCGCAAAATCTATAAACAACTGAAAAATAACCATTTAAATTAAAACAAAAAACTTTTGACTAGAAATTTTTATCAAAAATACAACTTAAGAATGACAATAAATTTGCAAGATAAATTACATTTTTATCACTTAAAGTGCGAAGCAACCCTCAAATATCCAAAATAACGACTAAACTATTCTCATTAGTCGTACAAGACGATTGCAAATACATTTTTATAATATAAATTATCTATAAGTATCATTTAGATACGAAAAAATAACACACAAGGATTACAAAACATTATGAAGATCAGTGCACGCAACTCACTCGTTGGAAAAATTCTTTCAATTGAAGAAGGTTCAGTCAACAACGAAGTAGTTATCGAGCTTGCTCAAGGCGTAGAAATCACTTCTGTTGTGACGAAAAAATCTTGTGAGCAACTAGGTTTAGTGGTTGGCGGTAATGCTTACGCGATTATCAAAGCTAGCAATGTGATGGTTGCAGTAGACTAATTCAGCTAAACCGTTAGCTTGATACAAGCGATTTCAATCACTTGTTAAATGATGAGGTTTATCAGAACAAAGTGGAATTCATAACATAATTGGGTTCCACTCTTTAATGCAATAGAAATCAAGAATCTCATTGCAGGATCAGATTTAGCGTACTTTTTGTCACCACTGTAGATTGAATCCACCAGCCAGATCTCTCGGGATTTATCACCCTCAAAAACGCAACAAACTGAACCTAGCAACTTTACATTCACAACTATTACGCTAACATTCCTCTCAATCCCTTTAAGACCATGTTAATTACAGCTTCGATCAGCTGGTTAATCCTTCATTTGGCTTTAATCTCATTATATTTAGCTTCTTCATAATCTATAATCAGCATAACTAATTAATTTGAGTCATATATAAAAGGCATACCATGTGGTGATGCGTTACGGCAGTGCGTAATTGTTTTTTACTGCTACAAAGAGGAGTTTCATGAATACAGTCTACTCAATTGGAGAGCTTGAATCGTTTCTTATCGCGATTTTAGTTTTATTCATCGGCCATAGCGTTAACCGTCACGTTGCCGTTTTCAGAAAATACAATATTCCAGAACCTATTGTAGGTGGCTTGATTGTCGCTGGAATCATCACGGTTTTGCATTTTAATAATGTCAGTCTGCAGTTTAGTTTATCGATGCAAAACACCTTGATGCTGATGTTTTTCAGTTCGGTTGGGTTAGCGGCCAGCTATAAGCTGTTACTCAAGGGTGGTAGTAAAGTCTTTTTATTTTTAGGTATTGCTTCTCTCTACATTATTATTCAAAACGGTGTCGGTGTAGGCATGGCCTCAGCACTCGGTTTAGAACCAATAATGGGGCTTATTGCTGGTTCTATTACTCTCTCTGGTGGACATGGTACCGGAGCAGCATGGGCGCAAACATTCCAAGACTCTTACGGCATTAATACGCTTGAATTTGCCATGGCTGCTGCAACTTTCGGTCTTGTTATGGGCGGTATTATTGGCGGACCAGTCGCGCAGCGCTTAATTAATAAGAACAACTTAGTGTCATCTTATGGTGTTGGTGGTAATCATCATAAAGATCATCCTGATTTGGTCACCTATGACCAATTAGAAGAAGACAGAGTCACTGCAAAACGTATATTAGAAACCTTGTTTACATTATTGCTTTGTGTTGCAGGTGCAAAGTGGTTTGGCAGCTTTGTACATGAATCAGGGCTCACTTGGCTTAAAATGCCTGACTTTGTGTATGCATTATTCTTAGGTGTTGTTATCACTAACATCACTGAGTTAACCCGTGGATTTAAAATCAATAAAGAAAGTGTTGATATATTAGGTACGGTGTCATTGGCCCTATTTTTATCTATGGCATTGATGAATCTAAAGTTATGGGAAATTTTTGACCTTGCAATCCCATTACTAATCATCTTGCTGACTCAAGGTATTATCCTGGCATTTTTTGCTTATTTCGTGACATTTAGGTTGATGGGTAGCAATTATGATGCCGCGGTAATGGCAGGTGGTCACTGTGGGTTTGGTATGGGAGCAACACC
Organism: Shewanella sp. 10N.7; assembly: GCF_020806285.1. NCBI lineage: Bacteria > Pseudomonadati > Pseudomonadota > Gammaproteobacteria > Alteromonadales > Shewanellaceae > Shewanella > Shewanella sp. 10N.7. The sequence continues at coordinate 72,817 of NZ_JAJGZS010000021.1, read as the reverse complement.
AACAGCTGTAATGAATATGGGTGCATTAGTATCAAGAACAGGCCCTTCTCCACAAGCCTTTATGGTAGTGCCAATTGTAGGCGCGTTCTTTATTGATATTGTTAATGCCATAATCTTGCAAGGCTATTTAAGCGTGATAGGCTAAGCCGTCACCTGTGATAAAAAACGCCACTCAATAGTGGCGTTTTTTTATGGCATCAGTTCATTCAACTACCTGTTATTGGAATTAATTGACACTGAAGTTGCTGAGGATTATCGCAGCATGACAACAAAGCTGATACTGAAGGACTGTATACCTGTTGCCAAAACGCTTGGCTATGGAAATTATTAATCGGCATCCAAGTACTCAAAGGATACTGGTTCGCTAATTGATCCCCTCCATTAACAGGTAATGCCATTCCAGAGGCGACTTGAATATTACCAGGGAATGTTTGTCCCGTTTCAAGATCGACATTAACACAACTCCCTAAATTACCAATCCGATGACAAGTGGTACAGGTATTTCCCTCGGTTTCAATGCTTGAAGACGTTGGCCACAGAGCAAAATCACCAATCGCATTATTATATGGTCCGAATGGATCAACCGGCACATGTTGCCAAACCTGCCCTATATATGGACTATACATAAACGGATCTGCATCATGACAACCACCACAATTCTTGCTCACTGTATCAAGCGGCTTCCACCAAAAAGTCATTGCATCAACATGCCCTGGAGGAGGACTGACTTCATTAGGTGGTGGTACCCTTGAAGCATCAAATCCGGCACTTGTTCCAGAAGGGGCTTCAGCATGAAACCAACACGTATCACCTGTAGTGGTACTATGCAAAATGACGTCAACTTCGTCATATAACGGACTATCATCGGGTCGAAGGTATTTTCGGCGACAAAAAGCAGATATCTGAGTTGTCTTATTTGATAAATCTAACACCTTAGAATAAGGAGTACACTGGCCAAAAGTGCCTTCACCATAAGGCAATAATGCAGGACGGTCGCAAACCATATTTTGCGTATACTCTTGATACTCTGGTATTTGCCCATTAACTGTAATTGGCACATCAACCCCGTCATTACAGTCAAATGCTGGCACCTCAGCAACCAAGTTTGCGCACTGTTGGCCATACTCAATAATCGATTGGTTTGGCTCTACAATAACCACTTCATCAATCACTGTACTCTGCTTCTGCTGAGATGATGTACCCAAGCTATCACAGCCAATCAAGGCTAAAACACATATTGAGTGGCAAATATAAAATAACCAAGCTGGTAAAAATCCTTTATATCCCTTCATGACAAGTGCTCCCTCGTTAAAGGCAGCGCTAACTCTCTGATTGCTTGATAATATCTAACATAGCCACTACAGCGACAAATATTGCGGCCAACACCCTGCTCTATGGCATCATCCAGCTCATTCTCTGAAATGGGAGAAAGCTGTAACTTCTGCAATAACACCCAGGTGGCCATCAAAAATCCAGAAGTACAATAGCCACATTGAAAAGAAAAGTGCCTTAAAAAAGCTTGCTGAAGAGGTAACAACTCATCTCCTTGTTGTAATCCTTCTACAGTAAAAATTTCTAAGCCTGTCAAACTATCAACCGGAGTTGAACAAGATAAAGTCGTTTGCATTGCTGCGTTAGGGCCATTTCTAGTGGCAACAGTACACGCTCTGCACTCTCCTATACCACAACAAAATTTGGTTCCAGTTAATCCTAGTCGTTCATGTAGATAATCAACTAAAGCCATATCACCATCAGTAGTAGGCGCTTCAGTTTGCTCACCATTTACCACAAAAGAAATCCGTAAATTATCCATTAGATTGCCGTCCTTATTGCCACTGGCGTTACAGGTAACTGTGTAAAACGATGTTGAGTTGCCATCGCTAATGCGTTGAGAATAGCTGGAGGAATTGGACACATTACAGCCTCTGCAATCCCCCGCGCAGTCACTTCATTATCGGCAGGAGGCATAACCAGCAACTGTTGATTTAAAGGTACATTACCCATTTTCATTAGCTTATATTTATCTAAATTCCAATTGCCAGCACCTGGTCCTTCAGGACTTAAAGGGCAGTCTTCAGACAGTACATAACCCATTGCCATTGCAACACCACCTTGAGATTGGCCACTCACCAATTGCGGGCAATGTTGCACACCTGCACTCAACGCTGTAATACAATCTTCAACAACAACATAACCAGTGTTAGGATCGACAGATACCGCAATTAATGCCCCACTAGGTGCGTAAGTGCTACGCCCATAACGTGAATTAACCTTTGGTAGTGTAGTCATATTAGTTCGAGTGACAGTCTGTAAAGCATTAGGCGAGGTGCCAAGGGCAATATAGTCTAAAGGCAGAGTGATTGGGTTTTGGCTTGATGAATAAAAGCTAAAGTCAGCATTGACGAACTCGCCAACAAAGCTGGCATGAACGGCAGCGCTATTGGGTAGTTGCTGACTAAAAATTACTTCAACAATCTGGCTCCATTCAATAGCAGGAAACCCTTCTAGACTGATACTTCCTTGGGAGAAAGCTAACAGTTTATAGTCCACTTGTGTTTGCCAAAGCTGCTGTAAAGCCGGGATAACAGAGCCTATAAGTAGACTTAGCCCCGCATATGATACGGCATGGTATTGGTAAAAAGCCCCAAGACAAGCACTTGATGAACCCGATAACTGTGCCACTTGTTTCGCAGGGTCATCTTGAACATCTGATGGTTCGCAAGAAGGGTAAGCATCTATCTTCGTTAAGCCAAGATTATTAAAAAATCCAGCATCGCCCATCATAATATTACTGGCATTTTTCCCTAACCAAACAGATGGTGCTAAGCCAAGCGCCGTGGCTGCGCCATTACCCATATCGATATAGGGGGTGCGAACAGTAATGCTGCCATCAGGGTTAATCATCACAGCGCCAAACATACCATCACCACCGGTACCATACGCTTCGTTTGCTAACGCTAACCCCACACCATATTTAAGCCCTTGAGTGGCAAACTGTTGCTTTGTTGCCTCACGGTTAGTCCACAATGGCTGAGCTTCTAATGCATCAAGAATTTGGGGTAATTGCAAATCTTGCTGAATAGGTGCACCTGTTACCGTTGTGCTCTGATTATCAAGCAAGTTTAAACGGCGGATAGTGAAAGGGTCTCGACCTGTATCTTCTGCAGCCTGATCCAATAAGGTTTCTAAAGCAATAAAGGCTTGTGGTCCACCAAACCCACGTTGCGACCCGCCAATTAAATCTGGTGTATCTAGAGCTTCACCATAAGCGATGATTTGCGGGATATTATATGCATTACAGACACTTAACGCTGCAAGTTCAGCAACATAAGGGCTTAAGTTTTTTCTTCCTCCCCCATTTAATGTAAAACTCGCTGTAACAGCTTGAATAAGGCCATTATCATCAATACATAAATTTTCTGTAAATTCAGTATGATGACGTTTTAACCCAACTTGAAATTGCTCAAATCTGTCTTGTGCCCAGCGCAATGGATAGCCATTAGCATAGGGCGCTGCCATGGCTAAATACATGGTAAAGTAAGAGCTATCACGCCCACCAAATCCTCCTCCTGGATAGCAAGCAATCAAATCTACTTCACTGACATTATAAGTACATTTTGCATTTCGAAATATTTCTGCTGCTCCAGATATATCCCCTGTGGGTGATTGAGTACCGAGCAATAAGTGCAGACGAGACGATTGCTTGTCATACCAAGCTAACCCAGCCTCAGGCTCCATGAACATAGGATCCATAACTTGAGTGACATAATTAGCTGAATATTGCTGCCACACTCCAGAGGCAGTGTTAACCTCAATGGCAGAATTAATGTTGCTCTTTACTAAAGGACTGTGACTTTTATAGTACTCAGGCTCATCATGTACCACATTGAAGGGATTATCATTCAATGAGCCTTTTACATATTCATAAGAGTTACCATAAATACTCGGCTGAAGTGGAGTAACTGTATCACCATAAATAATAGTATCTTGATTAAATTGCAGGATTTTTTTAGCACGGCGATAGACATCAAAATTTGCAAAAATTAGCAAAGCTACAGGCTGGCCGTAATAATCAGCAACATGCCTACTCTTACACTTACTCTTACTCTTGTTCCTATTCTTGGCACACACAAAAAATGGCTTTTTCATATCACAGCTAATATCCACTTTATCTTCAACCAGTTTGTGCGCATCAATAATGGTAATGGGTTGTAATTCGGCTGGGAGCATTGAAAGCTGATAATCCATTACAATCGTATTTATCCGATTGGTTCTTAGGGCATACACCACCCTTTCTTCAGCTTGATATGGCCAGCCATATTCCGCTAAATCGCGAGCACGAAAATCACGAGCATATATCTTTTGCCCCATGACTTTTGGCTTACCATCGATCCGCCATTGCGCAACACCAGGCTCAGGTGCCCATGCTGGCTCAGGGGAAATATCGGTTAAAGGTGGGGATTCTGCAGTAAGCAAAGAGATGGGAAGGCTTGAAATAGTAAAACTGACGGCAGCGCCACCAGCGATAGTTTTAATAAAACTGCGACGACTAATGGGGTGACTGTTAAGTTTGTTCATCCATGATTTCCTGCATCCTGTGTTGTTTACAATTTAAGCAGGTGATAGGTAATTCATCAATGTCTTAATTAAAAAATGCTTTAGTGCTATGACAATATATCTCATTAAGACAGCGCATTTGTCACGATTAAAGAATCCAGTTACATTATTTACCCCCATAAAAAAACCAGTCAGAGACTGGCTTTTATGAATAATCAAAACTGAATTCTGTCTCATTTAATCGTGTGAGTGAGCCTCTTCACCATGCTCTTTACCCGCACAATGACCACATTGATTGATCTCAAAGCCAGTTTCAGTTTCAGTTAAACGGCCGTTGCTGATAAACAAATCAACCAACTGAGAACCCGTCATATCACTAGCACGACATGTGTGAAACTGTGCATTTTCGCCAAACTCTTGCGCCATAAGAGCAAGCCATTGTTGATGTGGCTGTGGCGTATTCTGCGCTTTCATCAACTTAATAACATTACGACCATGAATTGAGTCAGACATTTAACGATTCCTTATATTGAAAAAACCATTTTACGACAAAGCGCACACCCACTCATTGCGATAGCTCATGGTTTAACAATAATTAATCTACAATTTATCTTCGGTAGCAAGATTGGGTATAGTGTAGCGAGAATTTACATGGTGACAGTAGGCAGTGATGGCAAAGAGTATTTCTCAAGAAACCCAAAATGAAGCAATGAAGGTAGCAAAAGCCACTCAAAAGCCTTCGCAAACCAAAGAACAAACCAAGTTAATTGCGCTAGGCATCGAAAAAGGCATTGCTGAATACAAAAAGCAGCAAAAGGCCAAAGCCCGAGGCCGAGATAAACAACGTAAGCAAGACTTAAAAGCCAAATCACGCCAAGAAACGAGTGAAATAGAATTTATCGCTGAAGCGCCAACCTCATCGCCTAAGTTCCCTTGGATATTACTGGTAGCGAGCTGGGTCGGATTTTTAATCTATGCCTTGTTAAATGGCAACTTAAACACGTAAACTCACTCTCAAAAAATAAAAAGTGACTCCCAATAAAACAAAAGTCAGCATTTGCTGACTTTTTTGTTTAAATTACGAGTTAATCATTAGCTACATTTTTAACGTCACATCTGAAGTGATTTCCGTAGAGCAAGCCAATACATAACCCGCGGCAATTTCTTCAGGCGTTAATGTCATCGTACTACTCGACTCTGTCGTCCCTGAAGTCACCTGACACTTACATGCACCACATACGCCGCTGCGACAGGCTGCAATAATTGGTAGCCCTTCAGACTCAATACCATCAAGTAATGTTTGCTCAGTGGAAAGCGAAATGGATTTATCTGCTATTTTCAGCATGAATTGACGACTGTCGTCACTACTTGAATCACTAACAAGCTTCTCTGACTTTATCGCACCTGTGAAGCTCTCTTGATGGAAGTTTTCCATTTCAAATCCACTAGCTTCAACCAATGACTTGACCGCAACCATATAAGGTTCAGGGCCGCAAACAAACACAGTACGCGCCATAAAATCAGGAACAAGTTTAACGAGTTTATCGATATCTAAACGCCCTAACATACGGCTATCATTCGCCGTATGGTTAACGCCTTCAACAAGCTCAGGAGCTGCTTCAAGTAAGTAATGTAAACTGAATTTGGCACTACGGTGCGCCATCGAACTCAAACCATCAGCAAAAATAATATCGTCATTACTGCGTGCACTGTGCACAAAGGCAATATCGCTGCCCACTCTGGCATCTAACAACCAGCGAGACATAGAGTACATTGGTGTTATACCACTGCCAGCACTTAAAAATAAGTACTTTGTAGCAGGAATATCCACTAAATTAAACGCCCCATCTGGCCCCATTATTGTGACCACATCTCCCTCGTTGACGTTATCAGCAACAAAGTTTGACACCTTGCCACCCGCAATTTGCTTGACCGTCACTACGATTGAGTAAGGGCGAGAAGGTGAAGATGACATGGTGTAACTGCGATAAACAATTTCACCATCAATCTCGAGCTTAAAGGTAATAAACTGACCAGGCTTATAGTTAAACTTAACCGGTGTTAAGCCTTGAAACCGAAAACTGACCACATCATGAGTTTCGTTCCACTTCTCAACACAGCGAAGCTTAATATCGCCACGCTGCCAATCATCTGCACTTAGTAGTGAAGCATCATCATTTACTGTCGCTGTTTTAGCTTGAGTAGCATTAACTTGAGCAGCGTTAACTTCGGACTTAACTTCAGATTTAATCTCTACAGTCTTCTTAGCTGTGTTTGCTAACGCACTCGACATTGAAAAACCAGCGGCTGGCTTCTTCTCTGCTTTGTCGTCATCTTTAGTTGACTGCACTGCTGACAACGCAGCTGAAAATGAAAATCCTGATGAGCTCATAAGGCACCTGTTACTGGGTAAATGATGGAAGGAGAAATGGAAAATAACAGTCATAAAAATGGTGATATAAGCCGAGTACTTATATCACCATTAACAGCGTATTAAGCCGCTTTGATCATCGCTTTAAGATCAGATTCAACATCAGTGGTGTTACGTAAACCGAATTGGTCTTCTAACACTTTTGCCAAGTTTTCAGTTAAGAAAGCTGGCGGAGTCGGACCTGTGCGGATGTTTTTAACACCAAGCGACAATAAGGTTAATAGCACCACAATCGCTTTTTGCTCAAACCAAGATAAAACAAGGCTTAATGGTAGTTCGTTGATGTCACACTCAAAGATATCTTTCAGTGCTAATGCTAACTGAATAGCTGAGTAAGCATCATTACACTGACCCACATCTAACAAACGTGGAATGCCATTAATGTCACCAAATTCAAGTTTGTTGAATTTGTATTTACCACAACCTAAGGTCAAGATAATGGTGTCATCTGGTACTGATTTAGCTAAGTCAGTAAAGTAGCTACGTTCAGACTTATCGCCATCACAACCGCCAATTAAGAAGAAGTGTTTAATAGAACCATTCTTCACATTCTCAACCACAGTAGGCGCAGCTTCCATTAACGCATTACGTGCAAAACCAATGGTGATTTTGTGCGGGATTTCATCGTAAGTGAAACCTTCAAGTTCAAGGGCTCTCTCAATCACTTCACTGAAATTTTCGCCTTCAACGTGTGTCACACCAGGCCAGCCAACAATGCTGCGAGTGAAGATACGGTCTGAGTATTCACCCACATTTGGATCAATAATACAGTTAGACGTCATCACAACTGCACCAGGGAAAGTACCAAATTCACGTTGCTGGTTCTGCCACGCACTGCCGTAGTTACCCACTAAGTGAGGGTATTTTTTAAATTCTGGATACGCTAAGGCTGGTAGCATTTCGCCGTGAGTAAACACGTTAATGCCCTTGCCTTCAGTTTGTTGCAAGATAAGCTCAAGATCTTTCATGTCATGGCCTGACACTAAAATCGCTTTACCTTTAACTGACTTAGTATTGACTTCAGTCGGCTCTGGGTGACCAAATGCACTGGTTTCACCTTCATCTAACATCGCCATCACGCGATAGTTTAATTGGCCAATCTCCATTGCTGTGCCAAATAGCTTGTCACCATCAACTGAATCTTCACCAAGGAAAGACATGATTTGGTGGAACTCACCGGCAACATCAGCATCTGTTTGCTCTAAAACGCGTGCATGCTCCATGTATGCAGCAGCGCCTTTAAGGCCGTATAAACAAAGTAAACGTAGGCCTAGAATATCTTCATGCACATCACCACGATTAGGTAAGGCTAATGGTGCTTGCTCTAGCATCTCAGGTTTTGAAGCAGCAAGGTTTAATGAACCTTGTGCAATAACAACTTCAGGCTCTACGCCTTTTTCAGCACACGCTTGCTCGTAAGCCGCTTTTAATTCGTTACGGTAATCTTGCGCCTGATAGGCATAATCCATTAAACGTTCGTCATCGAAGTTAACGTTAGTCAGTGTGGCAAAGAATGCCTTAGGAACAAAGGTGTCAATTTCAGCATTAATAATGTTGAACTCACGCGCTTTAACTGCATATGCAGAGACGCCTTGCAGCATATAGATAAGTAGATCTTGTAGGTCTGAAGTCGACGCTAGCTTGCCACACATGCCTTGTGAATAACTACAACCGTTTCCTGCTGGTGTTCTTACTGTTTGCTCACACTGAATACAAAACATTGCCTTTCTCCTGATGATAAACTTAATCATGCATATTACTTACATGTTTAAGATCAGTTTACGCTCATCGCCAAAAAGCTAAACTACTTTTTACATAATTTAAGTGGTTTTATGATCTAGATCAGTTTCAGCACTCGCTAATATAAAGCTAACTCTTATCATGAGTTGAAAGCTAATTCGTTGAGTTATTAAGCCAATATATGATGGAAACCATGTTAAAAACTATAGTGAACAACTAAAGTGAAAAACTATAGTGAAAAACTATAGTGAACAACTATGATTCAGCAACAAAAAAGCCAGTATCCTTAATGGTTAAGGAAACTGGCTACTATGACTAGTTAAGTGAATTAAAGAGTGCTTACTAAGGCGTGTTGATCTTTAGCACTACGATTAGTTTGCTAACAACACACTAAATCTACGCTGTAAGTTCTCAGGATCTTGCTTACCAAACCTTAATAATAAATCTTCTTTGCCATCAAGGTTAATATCGACCGCAGATAACATTGAGCCTTCGACCGGTATAGTCATTTGCCACTCTTCAGCCCTTTTAATAAACGGATTATTGCCAGCCTGACCATAATAAATATCCAGTGCATCGTTATCATCAGAAAGCAGTAACTCTTTAAAACCGTCACCATTAATGTCAGCTAACGCCACTACGGGTTCACCACTTTGACCTGAAGTTAAACTGAAATTTAACTCTACTTCTTTAATCACATTGGCTTTGGCGCCGAAACGACTCGACTCGTTCATTTTAAAAACATGCACGTCTTGATCAATACTGCCTGAAAGTAGCGCACTGATAATTTGAGAAATGCTGATATCAAACCCAGCCACAATCACTTCATCAATATTGTCGTTATCAATATCATCAAAGCGTAATCCAGTCAGGGTACCTTCAGCCTTAATAATCGTATCTGCCTCACGAGGGAAAGAAATACTGTCATCGCCTTTTACGCCAAGGTAAATTTCATAGTCATTGCTGCGATCAAATACCCCTGAACTTTTGGTATAGCGTACAACTAAGTCCGTTACACCATCACCGTTAACATCGCCAATGCGCTCTACTTTTCGGTATAGCAAATCACTTTGATCTAAATTCTTACCATAAGCATCACGCTTATTCCACCAATCAACACCACTGATTGGCTGACTAACGGATATGAACTCAGCGATAGCTGAAAACTGGCCATCATTTTGTTGATAGTAAACTTCTAACGACCCTTCACCTACCTTAATAATATCGTCACGACCATCAAAGTTCATATCACTGTGATATAGCTTGGAATGGCTATACTCAGCACCATTATTTTTCAGTTCAACCACAGGTAATAAAGGTAATGATTGCTGAATAAATGTCCCATCAGCAGCGCCTAATAGCACTTGAGTATCTCTAAAGTCACTCATCATGATATCGGCGATATCGTCGTTATTGATATCTTTAACAAACTCCCCACGGGAAATAAAATCAGCACGGCTTGTCACCGCAATAGAGTTTATATCAGCCACTTTAATCAGTGCACTAGAGGGGACTTTTGAAGCAGAGGTAGATAAAGGATCGTCTATATCAGTCAAGTTCAATTCGTCTTGTTGCAGAGTATTGTTTGCTGTTGCTGGATACTCTTCAAAGCGCAGCAAAGAGTCTGCGGTAACAAAGTACAATTGTTGCATTTTTTCAGCATCTTGATCTGAAGTTTCAGTTGATAATAACTTAGACGTATTCTGTTCAAGCTCATTGACGTCAAAACTATAAATGTCTTTGGTCAATAACACTTTATCAAGCATCACCAATTCATTTTGCTGAAAACCATAAATAGCCAACCAGCGGTCGTGGTTATCATCAACCCCTAAGGCAATTAATTCATTACCTGGATTTTCCAATATATTGGCGCTGACAACAGCTTGAGTCAGTTCAAAATCGGCATCAATATGAAAAGTCGTAAATTGCGGTTTAAAGGGTATTTCATCAGAAAATGCGGTGTTACTAACGACACTGCCACTCACAACTAACAGTAAACCCGTGCAGCATTGCAGTAATTGATTCAAACTCACTCGATTAAAAACATTCATCCTGAAAGCCTATCCTTAACAATTAGCGATTAATATTATTGTTTGCTTAATTATTAAGATAGCGAAGATTGATGAAAGTTCACACGATATAATTGTTACGATTTAAGTATGAAGGATATCGAGGGGTAGATTAGCATCACAATACAAGCGTATCTCATTGACTAGCATTGTTGATTTACTCAGTCATTAGCAAGCTATCGTAGGCTAATCTCACTGACTCTCCACCATACTTTCGCTCCAAGCGCCTGACAATGAAATGCCCTCTTGCCATGTCTTGAAAGTGATCGATAAATAAGGTGTTAATGATCGCGCCACCCGCAGCGCCAATCGCGGGCACAGCTTGAGCTGCCATCTTTTGAGTGACTTGTACGCCAAAACGCTCAGCGATAACGGTGACAAATTTAACCATCATAGGGCCAGCTTCTTTACTGAAGCCTTTAGCCGCAATATATTCAGCGGTTTCGGCAATCGAGTTTGCTAATACTGTGCGCACAGCAAAGTATCCTTTCTCGGCTTGATCGTCATCAGTTGACTCCCCGCCTAAGGCAAACACTTCTAAACACGCCATTTTAGTTTCAATATCATTAAGTTGCTCGCCTTCGCTACGAGCAACATCTGCGATAGACCGCAACATGATAGTAGTAGAAATAGGTAGCTCAATGGCTAAAGCAGATAAGCCAAAAAATCCGCCCACTCCGCCACTGACAGCAACACCCAGTTTATGCCAGCGATCAGAAGACTGCTCACCTGGCGCTTCTTTCATAGTAAATAGCGCGGCATCAGATGCTTTAGTCAGCGCCATTTGAGTCACTTTGCCAATTCCGCCACTGACACTTTTAGGCAGTAATGAAAAACCTTTCTCAATTGGCGTACCGATAAAGTCTGTGATTTTTGCAGCAAGCCCTGGGTTTTCAAGCAATTGCTTAGCTTGGGTCAGTTGCAATATATCAGCTTCAGATAGACTCAAATTAACTCCCTACAAACTCAAGTGTAGCCTCTTAGCTAATGGTAACCTTTTCAATCACGATAGCCTCTTTCGGCACATCATCATGACCCGCTATCGTTGCCGTTTTAACTTTTTCAATTTCTTTAACGACTTCAATGCCAGCAACCACTTTACCAAATACTGCATAACCCCAACCATTGTTGGTGGTCGCGGTATGATCTAAAAAGGTATTGTCACCGACGTTAATAAAAAACTGCCCAGTGGCCGAATGCGGCGCATCAGTTCTCGCCATAGCGATTGTACCCAGTACATTACTTAAGCCACGGTTGGCTTCATTAACAATCGGATCCCGTGTCGGTTTTTCTTTCATTTTGGCAGTAAAGCCACCACCTTGGATCATAAAACCTTTAATAACACGGTGGAAAATCGTGTGCTCATAAAAGCCCTCTTCGCAATACTGCAAAAAGTTCTTTGAACTGACTGGTGCTTTTTCCATATCGAGCTCAATGCAAATATCGCCAACATTAGTGCTAAAGGTAATCATATTTTTTATCTATATCCAAAGTAATCGCAGAAAAGGTTAATCCTGCTTATAGCCAATATTATAACGTTATTTGTCTAGCCAAGGCATGCTTGGCTCAGCAACAACTATTGTTTTTGGTTAAACAAATCCATTGCTGTGCGAGTCATCGCTCTCACACCCGTTTTAATCGTTAATGGATAATCTGGGGCAAACAAGCTTGAGTGTAATGACGGCAAGCCCTCACCAGAATCAAGACTTGCCTGATAAGCCCCAGGTTCAACAGCTCCTAGCCAAAATAACGTAATTGGCACATTTTGATCTGTACGGCCATATAGGCCAAAGTCTTCACCCGCCATCACAGGCGGTGCAATCACTACATTTTGTTTACCTAACTCAGTTTCGATACTGGCTTGCACTTTAGCTGCAAGCTGCGGCTCATTATAAGTTGAGGGAATGGTTTCATCGTCATGCACATAAACCTCTGGCATTAACTCGTCAGGTAAACCTGCACTTATCGCAATGCCTTTAGTGATACGTTTAATGGCTGCAATTTGTTGTTCACGCACTTCAGGATTATAAGAACGTAACGTTAACTGCAGCTTTACTTGATTGGAAATAATATTGTGCTTTGAGCCGCCATGAATGGAGCCCACAGTGACAACATTAGGCTCAAGCGGAGATACCTCGCGACTCGGAATCGTTTGCAGTGCTAACACCGTTCTTGCTGCCAACACCACGGGGTCGATGGTTAAATGTGGGTAAGCACCATGGCCACTCTTGCCCTTAATAGTAATATCCACCGAATCAACATTTGCTAAAGCGTAGCCACTTACCACACCCACTTTACCCGCTGGAATACCTGCACTGACATGTAAGCCAATGACATTGTCAGGGGTTGGGAATTGACTAAACAAACCTTGCTTTAACATGGCTTTCGCACCACCGCCGACTTCTTCTGCAGGTTGTGCCACCATCATCAAGGTGCCTTTCCAATCTGCTTTATGCTTCATCAACTGCTCAGCGGTACCAATAAAACTGGTCATATGAATATCATGACCACAGCCATGCATAATGCCAACGGTATTGTTGTGCTCATCTAGTGTTGTCACTTTTGAAGCATAGGATTTACCCGTTTGCTCAATAATCGGTAAACCATCTATATCAGCTCTTATCATCAGCACTGGGCCCGTGCCATTTTTATAAATGCCAACGACACCGTAACCACCAAAGTTATCAGTCACATCAAAGCCAAGTTGGCTTAACTCTTTTGCCATCCGAGCGCTGGTATTTTTTTCTTGATAAGACAACTCGGGATATTGGTGCAAATGAGTATAAAGCTGCTCAAGTTTCGGCATAGATTTCATTACCGATGCATCAAAGTTTTCAGCTTGAGCTGAGACACTAACAAGCGAGCTCGAACCAATCATAGTCGCCACGGCAAGTGAAATGGATAACGCTTTCGGTATTACAGCAAAACCTGCTGATAATTTCATGATATCTTCCTTGTTTACTGGGGCGTGTTGTTCTTTTTGTGGTCAAGGTATTGCTTAAAAAACAATATGCCGTCAAAGAGTAAGCACTTGAGTAATTATATTTATTAAGGTGTGTTATTAACCTAGCATAGTGGCTGGCAATTGTGGCTGGCAATTTTATAATGTGTGCTAAAACATGCACTCACTCAAAAAGGAAAACATTGGTGAAAATGGAAACTGGTCGGTTGGTTCGCTGGAATAGTAATAAAGGGTTTGGATTTATTGAACCAGACGAAGGTGACAGAGACGTTTTTATTCATATTTCAACCCTAAAGCATATGGCAAGAAAGCCACATGTTGGCGACAGAATTGAATATGTAATAGAGCAACTTGCTGATGGAAAAATAAAAGCTGTTCAGGCACAAATTGAAGGCGTTGCTGTTCGCACTCAATCTAACAAAGACAAGCAACAGACGAATCAATCACATCAGGGCCAAAAATCAATCAAGAAAAAAGGTCCAATCAAAATGCAAAAAGCCACCACGGCTTCAGGTACCATGAGTCGGATCATTATTATTTTGATTGTTATTGCCATCGGCCGCTTTGCTTATCAAGCTTACTATGACATCACAAATGCATCTGAAGCAGGTGCATCTGGAGCAGATGCAACAATCCAAGAACCAAGGAAATAAAAGTGACAATAATCATCGAAACAGAGCGCCTGATTATTCGTGAGTTTAACATTAATGATGCAAAAGCAGTTTTACACTTTAATACAGAAGAAGTGAATCGCTACACTGGTGATGCAGGCATGTGTAATAACATCGAAGATGCGAAAAACATTATTCAGGACATCTGGTTAGCAGAATATCAGAAATATGGTTTTGCTCGTTGGGCTGTGGAGCTAAAAGCCACTAACCAAGTGATTGGTTTTTGCGGTTTCAAAAATGACTCCAGGATAAATGCTGTCGATATCGGCTATCGCTTACACCCAGATTTTTGGGGTAAGGGCTATGCCACAGAAGCTAACCTTGCCTGTATTGAGTATGCTAAGAAGCATATGGATTTAGATATTATTTACGGCGAAGTTGTTAACCTTAATCTTGGCTCAGTGAATATCATTGAAAAATTGGGCATGAGCTTTATCCGAGAGTACCAAGAGGATAATTTTACTCTTTTACGCTATGCGCTTTCTCTAAAAGGTAATCCATTACCAACTGAGTAATGTTAAAAACAAAAAGAGCTCAGACATGGTTAAGTCGAGCTCTTATGGATACGTGATTAAGCATGACTGCTATTTAGTCTCGCTAAAAGTACGCAGCCCAACCAATGAGAAAACCTTGTGAAGCGGTATCGTAAGCAAAATTATCTTCATTATCGTAATCAACCCAGGTGGATTTATAGCCCATATTTAAATCAGACCAAGTGTTTATCTGGTATCTAACGCCCGTCATAATCGACGAAGTGAAGTCAGTATCAGTACCTAAACCTGCATCTGCGCTAACATAAAAAAGCCAATCCTCATTAATTGGATTCATCCATCGAATACCAATTACATAATCAACCCAGTCATCTTCTAAGTTAATCTCACTGAAAATGGCATTATTGTCTTTGCGGTATAACTGCATATCAATGTCGTTATCCCACCAACGCAGTCCAAATGTATAATCCAGTGTGCTATCGCCATATTCATAGCGTTTAAAGCCCTTAGCTTCTAATACGCCTTGGCGAATATCAATATCGCCTTTTAGCACCAAATTGTTAGTGTTATCTATTATGTTATTGGTTTCACCATTGAGCTTCATGAAGCTATAATCAATGTAATAGCCCCACTGATTCTGATGAATTCCTTCAAAATGCACCATAGCAGTCATTTCAAGGGTATCCATAATAAATTGCGGATCAACATCGACCTCAAGATTCTGATCGTTGACAGTGGTGTCGCCACGTATATTCAGCGCTAACCCGTAAATCTCTACGCTGTGCTTCCATGATGCTTCTGTTGTCGAGAAACCGTCATCAGCAAACACGCTTATTGACGTAAACCCTATCGCTGTAGACAACAAAGTACTGCAAACAATTAGCCACTTTCTAAGCTTCATAAAACCTTCCTTGTTAACATGTAGACCTATATAACCCAACCGAAATGGCTATATAGGCCCTTTAAAGCAGACATTGAAAGAGAGTAAAAGCCTTTAATTCCCAACGCCACCACTATTAACTGAACCAATATCAGCTGTCATTGGCGGCCACTTTTTAAACGTCTCTAAATGCTTTTGTACAGCAGCTTGCGCTGGGCCAAATGCCCACATTTTTTGTCCCATCCATTTGAGGTACATGCCAGATTCTTCAGCGGCACGTTCATAAGGATCACGTCGAAGGTTAAATAATAGCGGCGCATTCAACTCTTCTTTGGCTCCTGACCATCCATTATTCTGTACCACAAAATGCGCCTTCCAATCACCAACTCTTACAGCCTGTAAGCGATCACGTTCGTAATAAAAAATCTCTTTACGCTGCGAAGGCTCATCTTTAGTCAGCATACCCAGCTGGTTGTAACCATCTAAATGGGCTTTAAAGCCTTTATAACCCGTCAACATTTTCTGCTTCAGATCATTAGGACCACCAGCTGCTGCAACCAAGGTAGGTAAAAAGTCCATACCATCAAACATGCCATTTTTAACTTGGCCCGCTTTAATTTTGTCAGGCCAACTAATTAACATTGGCGCTCTTACTCCGCCTTCCCAAGTGGTGCCCTTCTCACCATGAAATGGTGTCATACCGCCATCTGGCCAAGTCATTATTTCAGGGCCATTATCAGCCGTGAATACAATGATGGTGTTATCAGCAATGCCCAGCTCTTCCATTTTGGCTAGCATTTCACCCACATGGTCATCTAAATCTTTCATGACAACTTCTTGTAACCCCCAGCCATTTTGGCCAAGCATTTTTTCGTACTTAGGCGATAAATGAGTCCAAACATGACCTCGAGATGGGCAATACCAAGTAAAAAAAGGCTTATCGGCTTTGACTGCTCTTTCAATAAAATCGATGGTGTGTTTGTTTACTTCATCATCAAGTGTTCGCATACGTTCAATCGATAACGGTCCATCATCTTTAATAGACTGCTTACCTTTACCTGTTGATTTAGCATGGATTACATTACGAGGAGCAAATGATTGAAATGCTGGATCGGTAGGCCAATCAGGGTCTTCGGTGTATTCCATTGCATTCAAGTGATACAACCAGCCCCAATACTCATCAAAGCCATGCATTGTAGGTAAAAACTCATCGCGATCACCTAAATGGTTTTTACCAAACTGGCCTGTCATGTAGCCCATTGATTTTAATATCTCTGGCAGTGTAGGAGTATTTTTATTCAGTCCTACTGGTCCGCCTGGTAAGCCCACTGTATGCATTCCCGTTCTCACCGGAAGTTGCCCTGTCATAAAAGCAGATCGCCCTGCTGTACATGAAGGCTGAGCATAATAGTCAGTCATTAAAATGCCTTTTTCAGCA
This sequence comes from Shewanella sp. 10N.7, assembly GCF_020806285.1. NCBI lineage: Bacteria > Pseudomonadati > Pseudomonadota > Gammaproteobacteria > Alteromonadales > Shewanellaceae > Shewanella > Shewanella sp. 10N.7. Next base: position 55,578 of record NZ_JAJGZS010000021.1, on the reverse strand, counting down.
ATACTGTCGATATTAGGTGTATCACTACTCATCACGCCATTGTGATAGGCACTTAAGTTTGAGATACCAATATCATCAGTAAAAATAACAAATATGTTTGGCTTATCCGTTGCCGCAAATACACTGCTACTGACCAAAGTGAATAGCGTTAATACTCCCCATGAAACAATACTTTTCATACAGTCACCTTTTAGTTTAAACATCAATTTGATTATTAATTAACACATTAAAAGCTATGATTTATAAGCAAATAGCTCACTAGACTTACGATAGAACTTAAACGTCTTCTAATACTGTTTTTCTGATCATTTGAATGCCCACTACCCCAAAGCCAATTTCCAACAGCAGATACACAACCAACAACCAATGTGGCATACCATCAATGAATAAGCTCAAACTGCGACCTGCTGCTAAACCAAGCATAAACACGACCAAACTGTATAAAGCTGCAAGCCTGATGGATGCCTTTAAAGCACCTGCCACCCAAAAGAGCACCAAGGCTAAATAAAGCCCCATTACAGCGCGAAAAATATGAGTCACATTAATGGGTTCTGCGTTGATATCGAATAAAAATGAAAGTGAATTAGCTGGAGAAAAACCATAAGATAATGCGATAGGAAGGAGCCCTACAGCCGCCAGAAGTAAAAATATTTGTTGTGCTTTCATGCTTCATTAACTCCATGTTTTCTGTGAGTCTAAGTTTGATTCCATTCAACTGATAACGTACTTAATTTGTCGCGTTTGGTATTGGCTAAAACAATGATGCTCTTTTTTTTCAGGGTGTTAGTGGTTTCAGGCTATATAGATTCAGTCTAGGCAAGATTCAACATTAATCAAATTCAACTTAGCTATTATTAAAAGTCTATTATTTTCAATAAGCCGCTATTCATCGGCAAGAACGGTATCAGGAACTACAACCTGAAATAGATAACCCACTTAACCTGCGACAAACACCACTACGCTCAGCTTCTTGTAGGCATTAATAGTTATCTGGAGGCGTGGCTTTACCTTTAGTGGCAAAGTATCAACCGCAAAATGTAACCATCTTTAATTAACTTTGTGAAAATTATGATAATTCGAGCTAGCAGTCTGATGATAAAACACATATATTTGAAAGTGTTTCAGGTCTTATTTTAGGGATAAATTATGATGCACAATTGGCGCTGGCTTCTCTCTGTTGTTTTACTCATTTCACTCCACTGTGCCCCCTTTAACGCTGTTGCCGCTGATGACATTAATCTCAAAAAAGTCGCAGAGGCAGAAAAACGCAGTGAAGCCATTGCCGAAGCACAAGGCGGGTTGATACTTGCCCGAGATGGTGAAACGCCACTATCAACATTAATCGCCATAAGCCAAGCGGTTGAGCAAGATGATTGGGAAACAGCGGCTGAATTTGTCGACTTACGTTATTTACCTAACGGCATTAATCCAGAAGACGGCCCTGAATTACTGCGAAAGCTATCCATTTTATGGAACAAGCAAAATATCATCGACTTGTCGCAAATCAGCGATCAAGCAACAGGACACTTAAACGATAAGCTCCCAAGTTACCGAGATTTACTGGGCGTACTTGAAACCAATACCGGCCCAATTCCTGTTTATATGCAGCATGTCCCAGATGGAAAAGGCGGTAAAGTTTGGAAAATATCTAACGCTACCGTCGCCAAAATCCCTGAACTCTGGGACGAATACGGTTACAGTCCTCAAATAGAAACCCTCGCAAATTTCTTACCTGAATTTAAAGCCTTTCACATGGAAAACTGGCAATTACTCATATTCAGTTTAAGCATATTTTTTGGTTGGATAGGCACTGGGCTAATTAGTATCGCGGCCAAAAGTCTAGCCAAACACTTCGAGCCTCGTATTGCAGGATTAAGCCGATTTTGTGGCCGCAGTCTGCGTTGGTTCTTATACTTATCATTACTGCAATATGTCGCTTTGGCACTTGGATTATCTGTGCGTGCAAGAGTTTGGTTTGATAACAGCACGTTACTCTACCTTGCCAATACCATTTTGATTTTGGGTTTAGTTGAGCTTTATTCTGCTTACAAGTCTAAGCAACTTCATGATCAAGATAAAAGTTACAGTGTGGCTTTATTAAGACCTATGGTAGCCATTCTTAAAATGGTCATAGTAGTTATTATCGCGCTGATGTGGTTTGAAAGTTCAGGCTACAATATGGCGACAATCCTAACAGGTTTAGGTGTTGGCAGTTTAGCCATTGCATTAGCCGCACAAAAACCATTAGAGAACGTCTTTGGCGCATTAACCCTCTATGCAGCAAGGCCGATTAAACCCGGTGATTTTTGCCGCTTTGGCACAACCTTAGGCGTGGTTGAAGAAATCGGCTTACGCTCAACCCGCATTCGTAAGCTTGACCGCACCGTAGTGCATATCCCTAACTCAGTATTTTCATCCCAAGAATTAGAAAACTTTTCAGTGATCGATCGCCGCCGTTATAAGCATGATTTGCGAATTAGCCTCGATACTTCCAAAGAGCAGTTACAAATGCTGCTGATGGAGTTGCGTAAATTACTCTTATCGCATCCAAGAGTATTAGAAATCGCCCAGCGAGCACGTTTTTTAGCGATTGAACGTGACGCTTTTGTGGTCAACGTCAATGCTTACATTGATACTGGTGACATCAATGAATATTTTGGTATTGCCGAAGATTTGAATTTTCACTTATTGAACATTATGAAAACACTGGATATCCATATTGCGCCAGTAGGGCAAAATGTGGTGCTCAATAATGCGGTGCCTGCTGATCTCGACGCGCAGCAAAAGGCAGAGCAAACCATTCGCCAGCTTATTGAAGAAGAAGAGCTACCCTTTCCAAATTACAGTGAAGACACCCGCGAAGGATTTAAAGATAGTGTGGCTTATCCGCCAGTCGGTAGCGTGACTAAGCCTAAAGATGTGCTGAAATCTCCTGAAGAATTAGAAGTGGATAACGAGATGGTCGCTAAATCTTGATGGTGAAGCAGCCTTGATGGAAAGATAACCCCAAATAAAGCTCAAAAAGCCAAGCAGACGCTTGGCTTTTTAGTACGACAGCCCACCATTTAGTTCATTAATGGATGCTCTGGAGGAAGCTGTTTTGAAATCCATAACACCAATTTATGCTTTCTATTAGGGCCATCATCTTTGTCTTCGGCAAGTGCTTGTATCAAGCCATCTTGTACCAATAAACGATAAATACATTCCACTTTGTCCTTTGGCGAAATGCCTACACCAAAATCTTTAAAACCTCTTTTTTTCGCATATCCCTCACCAATTTCCATGGCGAGTTTCAGTAACTTGCTATCATTTTTGCCTGGCTTCATATCCAAACTCCAGTCGGTTTCAATACCTTAAAATTACGCTATTTTCTTCAAAATTCAATGCATACCCTCTAAGTCTTGAGAAGTATTTCACTTATTCTGTGGTTAAACATACAATTTGCTCAGTATTTATTGAATAGTGTTTATTGAATCGCATTTATTGAATTGTGTGTATTGAATAGTGTATTGAGTAGTGTTTAGCTAATTTCTACGCCAATACTGTTTCAATACCGTTTCAATGCCACATCAATACCGATTATAGAGAGATTATTTTCATCGAATGAATATTGAAACTGACTTTAATTCAAGCGTTAACTCAAGTGTGCTCAACACCATAAAACAACAAACTGGTGCGACAACAATTACTCAAATAGAGCTGATTCAATCGCTTTGGAGTGGTTACGGCGAATTGTTCAGAGCTCACTTGTGTGGTTCAACCTATGACAGCGTGATTGTTAAACACATCAAGCTACCTATGATGGACCCACAAGATAGCACCACAGCACAATCGCACCCTAAAGGATGGAATACAGCCCTTTCTCACCAGCGCAAGATAAAGTCATACCAGGTAGAGTTTCATTGGTATCAAGATTACGCCAACCGATGTAGCCAAGATAATCGGGTGCCTAAATGTTTATATCTAGAACAAGATGGCGATGACTGCTTATTGATTCTTGAGGACTTAGCCACTGTTGGTTTTAACAACGTCCTCACTCGAGCTGATGATACCGCCATCAAGGCTTGCCTTAAATGGCTCGGAAGTTTTCATGGCCAATTTCTATTTCAAAATCCTGATGTTCAGCACCTAGATTCAACTGAAGAAGATAAAAAAGTAACTAACCACTTACATGAAAAGCTCTGGCAGCAAGGGACCTATTGGCATTTAGATACTCGACCTGATGAATTAGCAGCATTAGCCGACCCGAACTTAAAAGCCGCAGCCAGGCAAATCGATACCCTACTAAAACAAAGCCCTTTTCAAACCTTAGTTCATGGCGATGCTAAGCTGGCTAACTTCTGTTTTAGCCCAAATCACCAACAAGTGGCTGCAGTGGACTTTCAATATGTAGGCAAGGGTTGTGGCATGAAGGATGTGGCGCTGCTACTCAGTAGTGTACTGACATTTTCAGAAAGTGAGGCAAAGATCTCTGGGTTACTGGATGATTATTTTAACGCATTGGTCAGCAGTACTTTAGTGCATCAGCCCCAAATATGTACCACCACATTGGTCCAGACTTGGCGACCTCTATACTCCATCGCTTGGGCTGACTTTCAACGTTTTGTAAAAGGCTGGAGTCCTAATCATGTTAAAATTAATCCCTACACTGAAGCGTTAACGCTCAAAGCACTCAATCAGCTTAAATAACGACCATTCTGTTTATACCGCTCAACAGTGCATCTAGCTGCACGCCTTAACAATCCAATCGAAATAAAAGCCTATATTTTATACATTTTCACACTTTAAGTGGTTACATATCTAACCATAAGTTGGTATAAGTAAATGCTAATGAAACGCAATTGCGATTATTTAGCAGTCAAAGCATGATGCAAATAGCTGGGATTTCAACGGAATGTAATAATGAAAAAAGAGATTTTTTTCTTTGGTGAGTGGCAGGTCGACCCCAATAGCAATAGCGTAAACCTAGGCAAAAAAACCAAACAGCTTGAACCCAAAGCAATGGACGTGCTGATCTTGCTATGCGAGCGCAGCGGTGAAGTCTTAAGTAGCGATGATATTGTTAATCACTGCTGGCCAGATAGCGATATTGGCGACAATCCACTGCATAAAATCATCAATCAATTACGCCGCGCCCTTGACGATAAAGCCACTTCGCCCTGTTATATCGAAACCATTCGCAAACGTGGCTATCGTACTATTGCCGATGTTAACTTTCCCATTGGACACGAAACCGTTGCCGATAACCAGCAGTGGAAATCAGGCTCGCCCTTTCCAGGCCTGCAAGCCTACTCAGAACACTTTTATGAAGTCTTTTTCGGACGCAGTAAGCAAATAAGCGTCTTACTCGAACGCATCAGCCAGCAAGTCAAATTTGGCCGTGGGTTTTGCCTCTTATTAGGCCCCAGCGGCAGTGGTAAATCATCATTAATTAATGCGGGAATTATTCCCAACCTCACTGTCGGCGCAGGTTACAACGGCGTGCATCTAGCCTCCTATGGTAGTCTCGATTTTGCAGATGTATCTAAATCGCAACTCTTCATTGAACTTGCTGGCGTCATGCTCGATTGGGAAATAAATGATTTGCCAGTATTTGACGGTGACAGTGCCGACTCACTGTCTCATCGACTCATTACTGAGCCCCAAGCTATTGTGAGTCAATGTAAACAAGCGATAAAATCTAACCATAAACGCCACACTCACTTTGCTTTATTTATCGACCGCCTCGAAGTCTTACTATCTTCACCGATATTTTCTCAAGAGCAGCGCACAGCATTCATCAGCATACTCGAACAATTAGCCAACTCGGGTTGTATTATAGTACTGAGTGCCTGCCGTAATGAGTTTTACCCATTATTAGTGGCCTACCCCAGTTTAATGACAGGTAAAGGGCGTGGAGCTCATTTTGATTTATCGCCGCCTACTCGCAATGAATTACTGCAAATGATCCGACTGCCAGCTGTTGCCGCCAATTTAACCTGGACCAGCGATCCTGATACTGCGACACCGCTGGATGAAATACTATGCGCTGAAGCCGCCAGTAACCCTGATGCACTCCCCATGCTGCAGTACATGCTCCAAGCACTGTATTTAAAACGCAGCAAAGATGATCAGTTACTGTTTAGTGTCTATCAAGAACTGGGCGGGATAGAAGGTGCAATAGGTAAAAATGCCGAAGATGCCATTGCCGAGCTAACTGTGCAGCAAAAAGCCAGCTTGCCTCATGTATTGTCGCTATTGGTCACATTACGTGAAGATGAATCATCAATCACCAGCCGCACCGCCCGCTGGGCACAACTGCACACCAAAGAAGAACGGGCTCTGACACAGGCGATGATCAATAGTCGTTTATTTGTTTCCAGCCTACAAAATGGCGAACCCTGTTTCAGCATTGCGCACGAAGCCTTATTAAGGCGCTGGCCAAGAGCCACATCATGGATTGCCGAACATAATCAAAGTATTCGTATTAAAAGCCGATTACAGCACCTTTCTAGCCGTTGGCTGCAAGAAAATAAACATCATGCATACTTACTTGCCGACGGTAAACCACTGAAAGAAGCGCAAGCACTTAAAGCTAATCCGTTATTTGATTTAGAGCCACAAGAAATCGAACTGATTAATGCCTCTAGTAAACATGAACGAATCAAACGCTGGCAAAAAACCTTCACCGTCTCATTGTTGATTTTACTCACTATCACCTCGATTTTAGCCAGTATTAAAAGTTTCGAATCTGAGAAGATGGCACTACAAAAAAGACAAGCAGCTGAAAACCTACTTGGCTTTATGGTGGGAGATTTTGCCGACAAAATGCGTGGCATTGGCAGAATGGATTTACTCGATGGTATTAATAAAAAAGCGCTGGAATACTATAGCGAAGCATCAAGCCTTAAAGACACCAGCTTAAGCTTTGAGTCTCGCTTTCAACAAGGGCAAACACTAGAGGCGATGGGAGAAGTGGCTTATTCACGGGGTAAAATAACCGAAGCCAAAGAAGCATTGTTAGCCGCTAAAGAAAAGCTCAGCGCATTGTTAATTGAGCAACCTGAACATTTTGAGTTGCTTAAAACCCTAGGGGCTAATGCGTTTTGGTTAGGGCAATTGGATTATGACCAAAGTGACTGGACAGCCTCAAAAGTCTGGTTTGAACAATACCTAAATTACAGTAAAAAAATGTATGACCTAGCGCCAGAAAATACAGAAGCGCTGATGGAACTGTCATACGCATATAACTCCTTAGGCTCTATTTCGATAAAACAACAACGCTTTCATGAAGCCACCAATGACTTCACTGAATCATTAAAACTGAAGGGAATAGCTTTAATTAATGACTCGACTAATAGCCAACTTATCGCTGATATAGCCGACACTCGCTCATGGCTTGCAACTGCGGCAGTGTCTCAAGGTGACATTCAAACTGCTATTAACCTCCATGAACAATTACAGCAAGATTTAGTCGCTTCTAATAATAATCTAACGCCATACGCCCTATACAGGTTATATGCCAGTTATCACATCCGCTCTAATTTTTTACGTTATCAAAAGAAGCACCACGAAGCATTTGAGGTCGCATTGTTAGGATTAAGCACAATCAATAAAGCTTTAATTCAAGATCCGAAAAATGAGCAATGGCAAATAGACAAGTTCGATGCATTGTTACGATTACTAGAAGTCGTAAATAAAAAAAATCTGCATCGTATGGAGTATGACGTTGAGACCTTGGCAAGTTTACTGAGTAAAAATCAATTGCTGATTAACTCTTCAAAAAATCAGTTAATTTGGGCAAATTATCATTTGGCAGCAGCTCGTTATTTTTTCAATCATAATCAATATCAACAAAGCGCTGAATACGCCGCTATTGCCGTGGATTTATTTTCTGATATTTCCAGTCGACACCCTGATAATATCAGTTACAAAGCTTTACTCTCTTCAAGTCAGCTGTTAAGCCAGCAGACACTCACCCTAGTTAACTCTAAGTTCAATGACACCTCAATCTGTAATGAAGTCAAAACAAGATTAGCCCTACTCTTTCAAAAGAATAAACACCCATTAATCACAAGTCCGTACTTTAAAGCACTGCAATGCTTAGGCGAACCTCTACCAGAAAACCAACTCAGCACTATCACACAACTTGTTTTACCTACCCACAATATAATGATTAATTAAAAGGAATTATCATGCTAAATATCACTGGCAAAGCCACTTTTATCACTGTTACCGTTACCATCGATAAAAATGAAGTCCCCACTTTTTCATACAGTAATGACACGGGTTCTGTCGAAGTTTCTGGTGAAAGTACCATTACTTACTTACTAGATGACTTAACAGACAAAGGATTAAAATTTGTAGGCGCCGCTTTTGAAACCCCTTTTGACGGTGTTATTGATGCTGTAACTACCAGCAGCGATGGTAAAATTATCCAGTTAATGGACCTCGATAAAGTTGTTGGCACCACAAAATTTCAATTTGTATTAACAAACACCGATAACTCACTTTTATTACTCAGTGAGGATCCACAAGTAGTCAACAAAGGAGAAGGTTCAAGTAAAGCTTGCTAACCACCACTCAAAACACAAGAAATAACAATCACTTAAAAAGGAAGGTTGACGAAAGGTTATCGCCAACAGAGTTCGATAGAGTATTAACTAGAAAACGCAGCTAATGCGATGAAATTAACACACTAGTAAGGATACTCGTTATGTTAGAACTCACTTCCACTGCAGAGAAACAGCTAAGCCAGATTTCTCAAGTGAAAATGGATATGTTCATTGGTGACACGCTTGGTGGTAATTATCATTACAAGTTTGGCGCTAATGAACAGCCTCCGAGTGCTAACCCATTAAAAATTGAACCCCAGTTCCTATCTAATAATTTAGCTCAACATACGACGGCTAATGCTGCAGATCTAGCCGCAAATAAAACACGCACTGATTCAAATGAATATAATCATTTTGATAAAACGTTGGAAACTAGGTTCAATCCTCCTCATAGCACAACCATGCTTGGTGGTAATGCACTCAGCTCATTATCGACTTTAGTTGATTACATGATGGAAGCGATGATTGTGGTTGATGAGTTTGGCAATATCCAAATGGCTAACCGTCACGCAGTGGCGTTATTGCTCGATTGCAATAAAAGTTCTACAAACTCTTTAATAGGTCAACGCTGGCAATCTTATTTGACCGAACCTCAAAAGTCTCATTATCAACAGATGATTCTCGAATCAACATTTGAGCCAAGACCACTAAACCATCTACCTAATGAAACCACGCTTAACATGTCCAATGGCCAAACCATTGATGTTGAAATGTCTGTAACCCATTTTCCTAAGTCAGAACCTTTATTTGGCATCATCATAAGAGATTTAAGTAAGTATCGCGCAGAGTATCAACAGCTTTATAAGTGGGCATCAACGGATTGCTTAACTAATTTATCTAATCGCCGTGTATTTGATGCCGACTTAAAACACCACTGGAAAACCTGTATTGAACAGGGCGACCCAATCAGCGTATTGATTATTGATATCGACCATTTTAAAAGTTTTAATGATAACCATGGGCATGTGATGGGTGATCGCTGCTTGCAAAAAATTGCCGCTGCGATTCAAGCGTCTTTACCCAATGAAAATTGCACTGCCGCCAGATATGGCGGAGAAGAATTTGCCTTAGTGATGCCAAATTGCGATACATCAGAAGTGCAGCAAACAGCGCAGCTTATTCAGCAAAATATTAATGCGCTGACTTATATGGATATAGGTTTGGATATTTCTGTTTCTGTTAGCGTAAGCCAAGGTCATGCTAGTGAGGTCAATGGCCAGTTCAGAACGGAAAATGCCCTACTTTGCGCCGCCGATACAGCATTATATCGTGCGAAAGCAGATGGTAGAAACCGTATAAATGCTTGCTGTTAGTCTGCAATTGCGAGTTAACAAAAAGCTGGCTTGGTTTTGAATCAAGCTAGCTTTATTGATCAGCTTGAATCACAAGTTAATCACCTGTTGGTATTTACCGCTATTATCTAAGCCACACATCTCATCATAAGCCGTTTGATATTCAAGGTGAGCGATAGCATAATCATGACTTTTCAGTAAGGCTTTAGCTTCAACGATTGAATGAACACACTCGCCTGCCACTTCGCCATTTAATCCGGCGAAGTTATTATTCGCATCAGTAAGGCCCACCAAATAATGCGTGGCATCTGCAACGCCAATGATCGTTGCAATACTTCCCGATTGATTCATATTATCCATCATTTGGCACCTGTTTAATTGGCTATAAAGTGCACTACGCAAATAGTGAAATGTTGGTTCATTAATCTTCAAAGATAATGGAATAAAGGCCAGTATCATTAATTTCTTCAATTTATGTTCATCACTGCGTAATGCTGATATAACTAAAGACTGAAGCGGTAAACCTATGCAGTCTCTTTATGGTTTCAATTGAGTCAATATCGCCCGTTAATAAGGAATAATTCATGAATTGGTATATAAAAGTTCTTAAAAATTACATTAACTTTAAAGACCGAGCCCGTCGGAAAGAATATTGGTTTTTTGTTTTATTCAATTTAATTGCGGGCATTGTATTGGCCTTAATTGACAATATGACTGGCACATTAACCCCCGAAACAGGATACGGCTTACTCAGCGGTTTCTATTCTTTATTAGTTTTCTTACCAGGGCTTGGCGTTACTGTGCGTCGATTACATGACACAGGCAGAACCGGTTGGTGGATATTAATTGGATTAATCCCGCTTATTGGTGCTTTGGTTCTACTGTATTTCTTCGTATCCGATAGCGAGCAAGAAACTAATCAGTACGGCCCAAACCCGAAGGGCTTTGAGTCTGAGTGTTAACTTATCCTCAATGGCAGTGATTGGTCACAAACCATTCACTGCCGCTTTATAAAATCTCATTATAGCTACTCAGATTACATTGGGATTGGGATTACTGTTGAATAATAGCGCAGTCAGTTACCGCTCGATTAAACTGTGATCCACTTCTCTTGAGTCAATGAAATAGATCCCGCATGCTAATCGCCCTTTTTGATTAATCACTTAGCTAATACCAAGCAAGATTATTCAATAAGATCCGTTCGGATGAAGGTAGCAGGAGAGTGGGGAGTAACCCCACACCGACGAGGCAAGTTTATTCATGCAATGACATTTTGTGTAAACATTAAGTCATTTCAAGCAAATGAATAAAGCACTCTTTCAGGTGCCACATAGTGGTGAGGACTGTTACTGGACGAGCCTCTGGAGAGACTGTAAGCAAACGTGGTTCGTTAGCGATTGTTATTACAGCGCCGAAGGCGAAAGTGAGGCTGACTTGTCAGTCACGCGAAACGCTCAGGCAAAAGGACAGAGGAGAGGATGACTGTATTCATTTATGGTCGCTGTCGTTTGCTGCTGCGCCTGATATTAACCTTGAGCTATTAGAACAAGGTGATGCTTCGCCCGTCTCTTTCTTCAGTACCACTGATCAGCCATTTCTTTTCCTCCTCCATATTAATTTTGTTGTTTAATATTCGAGGAATATCATGAATTTTCACGCGCTTTTAGCCGATATCAATGGCATTGTTTGGGGCCCTATTACCCTTTGCTTACTTGTTGGTACAGGTCTTTATCTCACTATTCGCCTTAAACTTTTGCAAGTTTTCCAGCTGCCTTTTGCCCTTAGTTTGTTATTCAAACCCGCTACTGGTAAAGGCGATTTATCGTCTTTTGCTGCCCTATGTACAGCCCTATCCGCCACTATCGGTACAGGTAATATTGTTGGAGTTGCAACCGCAATTAAAATTGGTGGCCCAGGCGCATTGTTTTGGATGTGGTTAGCCGCCTTTTTTGGCATGGCCACTAAATATGCTGAATGTATGCTCGCAGTTAAATACCGCACCACAGATGCTAAAGGTAATATTGCGGGCGGACCTATGTATTACATTGAGCGTGGTTTAGGCCTTAAATGGTTAGCCAAAATTTTTGCTGTATTTGGTGTGGGCGTGGCCTTTTTTGGCATTGGTACCTTTGCCCAAGTAAACGCTATTAGCGATGCCATGACCATCGCCTTTAATGTGCCAACTTGGGTCACAGCGTTAATCCTCACAACTATGGTTGCTGCGGTAACGCTAGGCGGAGTAAAACGTATTGCTAACGTTGCCCAAAAGTTAGTACCTACTATGGCCCTAGGTTATGTGCTGGCTTGTATTTGGATTCTATTTAGCTTTTCAGAGCAAATCATTCCCGCTCTCGAATTAGTCATTCATTCAGCGTTTACCCCTATTTCTGCTGCGGGCGGATTTTTAGGTGCGACCGTTGCCCAAGCGATTCAAATTGGTATTGCCCGCGGGGTGTTTTCAAATGAATCGGGCCTAGGCAGTGCGCCAATTGCGGCAGCGGCAGCCAAAACCAACGAGCCAGTGGAGCAAGGGCTTGTGAGCATGACAGGTACTTTCTTCGACACTATTTTAATTTGTACCATGACAGGTTTAGTGTTGATCATTACTGGCGTGTGGAATGGTGATACTGCCGGCGCAGCAATGACCAGTGCCGCTTTCGCCTCAGGCGGCTCAGTGATTGTCGGTCAATACATTGTGACTATTGCGCTAGTGTGTTTTGCCTTTACCACCATTTTAGGTTGGCACTATTATGGCGAACGTTGCTGGAATTATTTGACCAATCAGCGTCTCGGTGACAAAGGAATTAAGATTTACCAACTGACTTTTTTAGGGTTAATTGCGGTAGGTGCTTTCATTCAATTAGATTTAATTTGGATGCTGGCTGATACCGTCAATGGCCTGATGGCCATTCCTAACTTAATTGCACTTATTGGCTTAAGACATGTAATTCTGACGGAAACAAATCACTACTTTGAAAACAAAAAACGTCAGGTTTCTCAACCTCAAACAGCTAATAGCAACTAAACGCACACAATAGATTTATTCGTTTTCATTACCGATGTGCAATATCAGTTTATTGCTGATATTGCTCATTTTTAGTGTATTTATCCACAATAGCTTGAATGGTGCCATCATTTTGCAACTGGGCAATAGCCATATTAATTCTCGGCATCACGCTACTGTGTTCTTTACGCAAGCGCATCACTAGCACCCCACTTGAATGAACCGCAGCAAGCGCTATAGGCATCTTGAGTTGTTTTGCCCAATATAATGCTGGTAAATCTCCTGAGATAGCCGCTTTAACGCGATCTTTATGTAAGGCTTTAATTAATTGCTTCTCTGAAGCAAAGTCCACCCGAGTAAACACATCATCATCATGATAAAGATAACCACGTACCGTGCCGATAGACTCGCCAGTTATCTTATCAACATCAGCCCATTGGCTTTGGTTTTCCTCGAGTGTGATGATATTTTCTTGAATCGATAATATAGGTGATGACCGAATGAACTCTTTGCCCATCTCACCTTCAGGAAACCAACTGGGGCTGACAAAATCAAAATCTAACAAGCCGGTTTTTAATGCTTGGTTGGTTCGTCTTGGTGGGTAGTTATGCTTTTCAATTTTAATTTTAGCTGTCGATAAAATTAGCGGAACTAGCTCCCCTAAAATACCCGAGTTATCTGCTGCATCAGGAATATAATAAGGCACCCAACTACTTGAGCCATTGACGTTATATTTCAGTACTGTAGCCATTGAAGCGAAGGAGTAAAACAATAAAAATGCCATTGCGGCAATTAACTTGATTTTGTTCAAATAATTATCCCCCACACAGTACACTGGCAAAAATAAATTAATCATTTTTTACTTTATCAATGATTTACATTAAAACAATTTATTAACATAGTTAAGCTATTATTCGTCTATCAATGTAAAAACATCATTCTTTAATACGACAAATTCATTTTATAAGCTCTATTAAGCTCGCCGGTATATCAGTTAACTCCTTCAGCATTAGCGCTCACAAGCTTTAGCACCTAAATACTTTAGCACCCACAAACTTTAACATTCAAAACTTTAGCAAAAGCTAAACCAATCAATTGCACTTTAAACTGCTCGTAATTTAAGTCATAGTGAAAAATCTGACTACAGACTCGAATAATGGATATCGACAAGCTTGAAATCGCCCAATATAAGCCAGACTCAGCAACATGAAACCTCAACTAATCAAAAGCTAATGACACCCAAATTAGGCTTTTATTTGCCTGTCATTATTATTGCGGGATTACTACTGGCCCTCCCCCATAAGACCCTGGCTGTGTTTAGTACCTTCACCCAGTTTTTTTTAGAAAATTTTGACTCACAATTTATTCAGCTTTCATCACTATTGCTGTTAATGGCGATAGTAGTTGCGATTAGCCCCATAGGAAAAATGATTATTGGTGGCCATGAAGCTAAAACTGAATTCAGTTTTGCGAGTTGGATTGCCATGTTATTTACCGCAGGCATGGGATCAGGGCTGATATTTTGGGGAGTGGCTGAACCGGTTTATCATTTCGTTAATCCTCCTGCCTTTTTACAAGATGACTTTTCATCAGTATCTGGCGCGTTAGCGATCACCTACTTTCACTGGGGGTTACATGCTTGGGCTATATACGCCATGGCAGGATTGGTCATGGCTTGGTTTGCTTACAATCGTAATCGCAGCCTGCGCATCAGTGCCAGTTTTAGTGCTGAAAAGCCCAAATGGTTAAGCATGTTAGATTTACTGGCGGTTATCGCTATTGTGTTTGGTATGGCTGGCACATTTGCAAATACCGTGGCCTTAATTCAAACAGGGATTGAACAAGCAATTGGACTTGATGTGGCCAGTGTCGGCTTTAGAATTGGGCTAATTTTGTTTATTGCAGTGCTATTCACCTTGTCATCCATTGCTGGATTAAATCAGGGAATTAAACGATTAAGCCAGTTTAATACCTTTTTTATGGTGGCTATTTTGGTCACGGTTATTGCTTTAGTTGATCCCTTCAACAGTCTACAGCTCATGTTTGAGTCAAGCGTGAGTTATTTGCAGTTACTGCCAAAAGTCTCTTTTAGTGTCGGAGACCCCGCTAATTGGAGCCAAGACTGGAGCGTCATTTATTTGATTTGGTGGATTGCTTGGGCGCCTTTCGTTGGGCCATTTATCGCTCGAATTAGTAAAGGCCGTAGCATCAGGCAATTTTTAGCATGTACCATTTTACTGCCAACACTCACTTCAATTATCTGGTTTTCTGGCTTTGCTGGTAGCGTGTTAACTCAACCCTTTGCTGCTGAGGTTATGGCTGCGGTCAATCAAGAATACACCTTAGGCTTGTTTAGCTTTTTTAATCAGTTAACCCCAAATGGTTTCCCCTTGGGCAGCATTTTATCGGTTGCCGCAATACTACTGTTAATCACTTTTCTTATCACCAGTGCAGATTCCTCCATTTACATTACCAGCATGCTCACAGGCAGTGAAAGTCACATTGCTAAAATGCTCTGGAGTCTTATTTTAATTGCGATAACAATTGCACTAGTGACCATTAACGACGTGGATTTAAACAAGCAAATTGCGATTGTTGGCGCCATTCCATTTACCTTGGTCATGTGCGCTCAAATAGCTTTTTGGATTAAGGATGTACTGAAAAAATAAGCAGGTCATTAGTTTTAAATAAGCATATCGAGTGTCAAATCAATGAGGCACTCGATTTAGGATTAACACATTGTTATTTAACGTCAGTAGCGATATCGAGATTCAACTTCACATTCAGCGATAAACGCGCAAGTTTACGGTTCAATAATTCACGAATATGTTGAACATCAGCCAATAATTGATGTGATTTTTTAGGATCGACATTAATGTTAACCATCAATTCAGGTCCTACTTTGGCAATGCCGGTTAACTTAAGGTTTTGCGGTGATATACCGTTAGCTTCATAAACACTTTCACGCACAAGTGAACATATTTCTTGATCAGGTTTCATCATTAACAGCTCGCGTAATGCATTGGTTAACATAACAAAAGGTACTTTTAGGAAGTACAAACCAATACACAACATCATTAGAGAATCAGCATACACCGCGTAATGAAACAAGGGCGTCATCTCAAGAATCACGGCAATAATTAAGCCGCCACATACCGCTGCGCTCAGTACCGTATCCATTTGCCATTGCTTTTCTTCAGCGGCCAATAAGCCACTTTGTTGCTTTTTAGACTGGTTTTTATGTTGCAGCCAACGCCACACTCCCCAACAACCAACTAAATTGATAAAACCAAAAATAGCTGCAAACGAAGTATCAATTGCTTGACCACCATTGATAAACACATGAAAAGCACTGAATAAGCTGTAGCCCAATAACATCAAAATCACTAAGCCTTTAATCGCAACAACTAACGGCTCCATCATGGCTTTACCAAAAGCGAAGTGAGAACGTGAAGAACCATGCATATAGCCAGAAGCAGCAAGAGATAACATTGTCAGTAATAAGCTAATGAGTGAGTAAACACCGTCAAAAAGAATGACAATAGATCCACTTAACAGGCCAACGATGACCCCGAGGATTGCAAAGCTAAAAGCAGCGACTGCTGACAGCTTAAGTAATTGTTTATCTTGTTTGTTGCTCTTTGCACACATTCATTATCACCTGTTAAAACCTAAGAAAAGTATGGCGTTAACAGCGAAAAACCTCAATATCGTTAAAGTGTACATAAAGTGAACTTAGATGGAAAATATACGATTACATCATTATTTCAATGAGTTACCAACCGCCTATAGCGTCAACTACTTTGACGCTCAGTGATTATGATATACAAGCCCATATTTGAAGAGTTCAAATATAACGAGCGCTAACATGAAAGGTTTTAATATGAAGAGCTTTAATATGAGAGGCTTAAGTTGAAGAGCTTTAATATGAAGTACTCTAATATGAAGCCTACGAATTTGGCTTAGCAAATAACAAGTGCCAATTAATTTATCAAAGTCAGCACCTTTAAAACTTAAACAAATAGTCGCTCACTTGATCTGATAACCAAGAAATCGGTGCTGGTATTGCATTACCGGGAGCTGAAAATAAACAATAATCTTGATGGGTTAATCCATAAGTATGCTTAATAACAGCCAATTGCTGTTGGCGTAAATGCTGCCTAATCAATGGTTCAGGTAACACACCCCAGGCTTTTTCAGACAATATTGTGTTGAGCATATATTCAAAGCTCGTAAAGCCAATATGGGTTAATGAAAAAGGCTGCAACTCAGGATTATCTTTATCATTGAGATACACCATCACCGCTTGCATAGATTCACGCAGTTGAATATCTGACACACGGCGAAGACTGGCTAACGGATGGGTATGTTCACACACCGACATCATTCTTATGCGCCCGAGTGGCAAATAGTCAGTATTGGCATCATCCACTCGCTCAAAGTCGACCCCAAAAGCAAAATCAACTTGCTTGGTATTCACCAAGTTAGCTAAATCGCCACTGGATGCCAGCACGGTGTTCACTGTGGTTGCCTTAAAATGATTATTCAGTTGATGAATGAAATCTTGCCAAACCTCATCAGGAAAGGAGTCGTCACGCGCGAGCCAAATCTCTGAACGAAATTTTTCTGACGTTTGTTCGCAGGTTTGCTTTATTCGCTCGCAGGTAGACACCACGCTTTCACAATCTTTATAAATAGACTTACCGACTTCAGATAACACCAGGCTATTACCAGAACGGACAAATAATGTCGCCTGCAAATTCGACTCAAGCGCCTTAATCGCCATGCTTAGCTGGGTGCGATTACTGTTAAGTTGCTTAGCGGCTGCAGTAACAGAACCCGTATCCGCTACGGCGCAAAAAATCTCTAATTGCTTTAGATTCATAGATTATCCATTGTGATAACTCACCCACCTATCCTTCAGTATTAGTAGACTTTTATAACAGGCTTTTAATAACAGGCTGCTAGTAATAGGTTTACTGCTGGCGCTGCCTTAACTCAAATTGTTCTTTCGCCAACTCATTGTATTGGGCTAATAAACTTAATTCATCAACGTTAGCTGACAAGGTATTTAAGTCGATTTTTAATTGCCCTTGATTATCAAACTGACTCGCAAACGTGCCCATATTAATCATATCAATCTGCCAATCAGTGAGTTGCCCAATAACATAATTACCATATTGGAAAGCCTCAAACTCATTCAACAACGTAAGGAAGTCACTAAATCCAAACCCCTTGAGTTGTTTTTGCGCCTTAAAAGCGGCTAAATACCCGGCGGATATCGCTACAATTTCACTGTCACTGTCATTAGCATTGGCATTAGCATTAGCATTAGCATTAGCATTAGCATTTAATGCTTGCTGGAATTGGTAAGAGTGCCGAGTCTCATGAATCAAAAAAGCCAGCGAAGCATAAGCCTCTTCTTCAGCTAATTTATCAGGATTTAAGTACACAATTCCATTGCCACCTGCTTCAACATCAAAGTCAAAATACACCATTTTTTTAGGATAGCTGTGATTATCAATAATGAGTTTAGGCGCCTCAGTGCCAAAACTTCTCACTTCTAAGGAAAACACTTTTTTAAGCCAAGGAATTTGCTGATCAATAGTCATTTCAGGCCATTGCTGAATGGCATTCGTCAGCGCTTTATCTTCTGCAATTAAGTCTAATAAACGATCGCCGTCTTTTATTGTTAATGCATAAGATGACACTAAGAATTCGTGAGCTTCAGGCTGCAATGCAAATGCATCTGGTGCTTGTCGCTGCAAAGTTTCATTTGCATAAAAGCCATCGGCTAGGCTTGGAAGTGATAACCCCATGGCCAGTGATAAAAATGCTCCGGCAGCGAAAGTCTGAAAACGAAATGTCATGAAGCGAGTATCCTTTAAATGAGGTTTATTTTTGTTGTTATCTCACACTATTATCGCAGCACTTTATCACTTCTTTCGCTTACCTTCACGTAAAGCTGAGCTAGAATAAAAGCTTAGCATTTCATTCTACTCGCGCGTAAACACACGACGACATTGGCAGACTATGAGTCAAAAACCAGATCGGATCACAGCAATGCAGCAGATAATCAGCCAAGTTAAGGCCGAGTTTCCGCTACAAGAGCCAGAAACCTTTGTATGCGGGCCAGAAGGTCAGTGCCAAGGTTGCCCTAAAAAACTAATAGAATTAGTCGACAGTGAAATCAGTTATTGGGAGGCAGCAATAGCCAATAATGAAATACCCCAATTAGGTGATATCAGCCGCTTTGCGAAGTTGTGTAAAAACGTTAAACGAGGTTTGGATAGAAATGGGGTTATTGAAAAATATCGTCAATATAAAACCTAAAACTGTTGAACTAAACCACAATACAATAATCATAACAGCTTACCGCTATCAATCATTAATAGAGCCACTTCAACCGAGTTACCCCCAAAGACTCAGCTTGATTAATCCGCTTTAAGCCTTTATGGTTATTGTTAGTACAATAGTAGTAATATCCACACCTTAAGTGAGGTAACAATGGACAAGTCCAAAATATTAGTGATTGATGATGACCCAGTTTGCACCAGTATGCTGCTCGCTATTCTTGGTGATGACTACTTGGTTATGACCGCTAATTCTGGCGACGGTGCAATTGAACTATTGTCTTCTGTAGAACCTGATTTAATCTTCCTTGATATCACCATGCCGGATGTAAACGGTTACCAAGTGATAAAATACGTCAAGAAACATAGCCTGAACCAGCAAGTGCCGATTGTTGTGGTCAGTTCATTGGTTGAAGAATCGGATCAAAATTTCGCGTTAAAGCTCGGTGCTGACGATTACTTAACCAAACCAATTTTGCCGAACAATGTTCAGAAAATGGTAGATAAATACCTTTAATCGCTTGAGTTGTCATCGATGAAAACATCGGTAGTTAACATCGATAGTAAACATCGGTAGTTAAAGTCGATAGCAAACACTGATTTTGAGTTCACACCGATGGTTATGCCATCAACATAATGCCTGCAACTGCAGGCATTATTTGATCTTACTCATATGAAAACATCACATTGTCGTAAATGTTCAATCCTGAACAAGCACTATTGGCTATGATTTACCTGAACTCACATGACAGGTCACAAGTAATGCCTTTTAATTTTAATGCCTTAAAATCTGGTCAATCAATTCCTTTGACGACCACACTTACCATTTCCTTGATCAAGCAAGCTGATTTGATTGATATTATTCAGATGTTCGATAACCCCAATGTGACTCAATATCTATTTTTTGCCCCTGCGCCTGTTGAAGTTTATCAAGGTTTCTTTACCCCGATTATCGACAATACCCAATCAGCAATTGATGCCGAAAAATGGCCGGATAATCCAACCATCATCATCAGAGATCATAATGGCCGCTTTATGGGCATGGCTGGTTTACCTGCTGTGATGTTTTTAGAAGGTAATTATGAAGTCGGTTATCAATTGCCGGAATACGCCTGGGGACAAGGTATTGCGAGCGCAGCTTGCCAGCTGCTAACCCACCTTGCTTTCACTGAACTTGACGCACATAAAATCACCGCAGATTGTTATCGCAGTAATATAGGATCATACAAGACCATGGAGAAATGTGGCTTTGTACTAGAAGGAACCCAACAAGATTATTTTAAACTGAGCAACAAGTTCGACGATCGCGTTTTTTATGGGATCACTAAAACACAGTTTCTAACCATGTCATCATGCGATTAGAGCCTATTCGGCATTATTTAAGCAGCAATGAATGATTAACCGTTAACAACAAAAATGCCGAGCAATCAGATTGCTCGGCATTACTTATCATTATCAACTAAGCGAGTTTACTTCGCCCCTGGCTCAGCATGTTGGTTCATCCACTTTTCAACTTCGTTGTACCAATAAATTGAATTGTTTGGCTTCATGATCCAATGGTTTTCATCAGGGAAGTAAATCATCCGCGATTCGATCCCTTTAGTTTGCAAGGTGCGGAACAACTCAAACCCTTGACCCACTGGCACGCGGTAATCTAATTGACCGTGTACCACTAGGGTTGGAGTGTCAAAGTTTTCAGCGCCGTAATGTGGAGAGATCGATTTGTAGATCTCTGGGTTATCCCAGTAATCGCCAAAGCGAGTGCTGTGGACCGAGAAATCAGCGGCCATTTGCGAGTACATGTTATACACAGCAGCATGGATAAACAGCGCATTAAACGGCTGATCTTTTTGACCGAGAATAATCGATGATAAATAGCCACCGTAGCTTGCACCGCCAGCTACTAAACGCTCGTTATCAATCCAATCTTTAGCTTTAAACCAGTCAGTTGCTTTAAACACATCCTCTAATGATTTGTTTTTCCAATCTGGGTTAATACTGTCGGTATAGTCTTGTCCAAAACTGTTTGAACCATGGAAGTTAGGCCATGCCGTTACATACCCCCAAGAGGCAAACGTTTGTGCATTCCAGCGGTAATGGAAACCGTCAGAAATCGCACTATGTGGGCCACCGTGAATAAGCATCATTAACGGATATTTTTTGCTTTTATCAAATCCTGGCGGGTAATGTACCCACATTTGCACATCTTCATCGTTGTAACCTTTATAAGTTACTGACTCATAGGTGCCCATATCAACATCTGCTAAAACATCATCGTTAAAGCTATCTAAACGGGTCGTTTTGCCATTCTTAGGATTAACTTTCACTAAACGTGCTGGGTATAAAAAGCTATCATTTGCCGCAACGATAGTACCGTCATTTGCAATCGCTGGTGCGCCAAAGTTGGTGGCTTTAGTGATTGGTTTTACTTTGCCATTTTTAGCACTGATATGGAAAATACGGCGGGTTGCAGCATCATCAATAGCGGCGTAAAAACCTTTGTTATTTGCAGTCCAGCTAAAGCGAGCCACTGAGCGATCCCAGTCAGTTGTAATCACTTTTTCAGAACGTTTTTTCACATCTAACAATACTAGGTTCGCTGTATCAGCGTAAAAACCATGAATAAGCTGACGCGTAAACGCTAAAGTTTTACCATCAGGGCTAAAGGTTGGATTGGTATCTGGCGCTTCATTTTTAGCAGTTAAGTTTTCCACTTTTCCACTGCCAATTGTTGCCATAAAAATATCAATTTTAGGGTCAACTTGGTTATCCCAGCCATTACTATTAAACGCAATTAACTTACCGTCTGGCGAAATATCGTAGTTGCCACTACTTTGCGATGAACGTGGTAACTGCTTGTTTAGTGGCTGAGTAATAGCCGCAATGTCACCGCCTTTAGCAGGAATACTAAATACGTGTGCTTCACGGTCTTCGTCAATCCAATGATCAAAGCTTGAGAATGGTAATGCATTCCATTGGTGTGCAGAGACTTTAGTATCTTTGTTGGCTTTTAATTGAACCGACATTTCGTCCCAGTTTTTATTTGGGAACACATTACTAATAAAGTAAATATTGTCGCCAACCCACTTAATGCCTTTAACGCCACCAGGCACTTCAGTTAAGCGCTGCGCCTCACCTGCTTTGTCCATTGGTAATAAATACACTTGGCCAGCTTCGTCTTTATCACGCTTGCTAACAAAGGCTAATGTCTTACCGTCAGGTGAAAACGTCGGTTCGCTCGCTCTCAGCCCTTTAGCTGTTATAGGGCGTTGGCCTTTACCGTCTTTATCAAACAACCATAGTTGAGTGGCACCTTTATCTTCAGGCACATCGTATTGGGTTACAGGCGCAATGATAAACTCACCGTTCGGTGAAATAATTGGATTGCCGATTCGGCTTAGCTTCCACAACACATCCACTGATAATGTGGTGTTTTGCGCTGCTTTTTGAACTGATTGTGTTGATTTGACTTGCTCTGCTGCCATTGACGCTGCAGGCATCAACAAGCACATAAGCACTATCCCGACTTTCTTCACGAGAGGTCTCCTTGATCTAGTTATTGTTATTTTTCTTCCGCTGCCATCATTAGTAAATTGCGGCAGTAAGTAAAGCTAGCGATGAATGTTAATCGAATTAACACCGAGAGAACGGGACAACCATCACCCTTGTTACATCAACATAAATCCATTGTCATGGTTAACAATTAAATAAAGCTTAATGAATGCTAGCTAAAGGCAGTAAAGGGATAATTAAATAGCAATAAAGACAAGCCTTGAAGTAATTACAGTTTTGCCCTCAATTCATTTAATGCAGCGACTGAAAAACCTTGGTCATAAAAATAGATGATTTTTCCTTCTGCATTTAACAATACCACCCGAGTATTATTCGGGTTTTCATTACCGGTAAAGGCTTGCACTTGTTCGCCATCTTCATAAATGGTTACCACGCCTTTCCACAATGGTTTTGGAATACCCGCGCGCATACCATTATCGATTAAGGTACTGAACATTCTTGGAAACATGCCTTGAATCGTCGGCAACTCATAAACCGCAACTTGGGTTTGAGTCATGTCCAAACCTATCAGCCAACGGTCAATATCAAACTGTGAGTCTTGCTTGTAGCCAATTAACAATAGAGTCACTTGGCCACTCACATCCTCAGGATAGTTCATCGCAGTTTGCGCTAAACTCTCACCAGACACCGACGGAAACACCTGCCCCGTCACCTGCTGATTTTGGTAAGTGGTACTACATGCACTCAGCAGAAATACCACCACTAACATTAATATGGCTCGCATTTTACAATCCTTTAATTATTTCATTCGCTAAATCAATAATTAACCATACGTTGCGGGAGATAATAAAGTTTTAAATCTTAATATTATTGTTAAATGCGTTTTATAAATAGCATTCTGATGAATGATAAAGCCATAACCAACAGCGCTACTCTTCTGCTGCTATTTGAGGTTCAAGCTTATTCAGCTCAGCATCAAACATATTGGTTAATAGCACTTCACCCTGTTGATTGACTCTGAACTCACCGTATTTTGCAGCTTCATAGACACTGGCGTGACCTTCTTGAAAGAAAAATGCATTGGTGGCAAATTTGATCCTGCCGTCTCTGACTCGATACTGTAAGCGCATTTCATCTGCTGCTAGCTCCTGCCCATCATATAAGGCTTTATAAGTCGCGATATTGCGTGAATCGACACTCACCACCACGTAGCCGTCACGATTAGGCAGTTTTCGCCATTGTCGGTTAGTTTCAGCTTGTTCGTTGGCTGCAGAGCTAGTGCTTAGGTCAGCACTTGAATTATCATTTGAATTAGCAGTTGATTCCGCTTCAGTAAGATTTTGCTCTATTTGAATCTGTTCTTCTTGAGCCCGTTCTTCTTGAGCAAGCTCCTCTTTACGCAGCTCTTCTTGACGCAACTTGAGCACACTACGAATATCGTTACTCATTTGAAATCGCAGCGCCATATAATCCCCCTGCATTAACGAGCGAGGATCTACCGGTGCCAGTTTAAGATAAATTAACTCCCCATGGCGTATATGCTGCTCTTTTTGAAATATCTGCCAATTAACTAAAGCTAATATCAACACCAAGGTGCCGACTAAGATAATGGTATTGAGGTTTGTCATGATTGCGGTTTTAGAGAATTTAGGCATCGGCTTGCTCCCTTTGTTTGGTCACAAATTTGAGCATGGCCCAGCGCACAGCCAGTAAAAAAATACCCATTAACATCAACGTGTAAGATTTATCTAATAGGCTGAAATCTAAGAAGTAGTAATATGCTGATATGAAGGTCACTAAAGCTATAACCCCTAAGCCTAACAGTAATCTGTTGCTGGCTGAAAAGCCCAACACCATAATTAAAAAGCCAATATTAATTCCATGAGCTTCAAACGACAACACTGAAACCAACAGGCTGATTACGAGTACGCTATAACGCACTTTAACCGATAATTCTGGGTATCGATTTACTATTTGCCACACCACATATAGCGACACTAAAGCCAATAAAACATCGCCCATCCAGGGCGCAGTAAGTGACTCCGTTGATAACAACTCACTTTCAATTAAGCCATACCAAGCATATTGAAATGACATAAAGCATGTTTGCACTAAAGGCGCTAATAGCAAACCATAAGCGATTGGCCGCTTATGCAATAAAACCACTGAAAAAAGACTATTTAACAGCGGATTGTTAGTTTGTCCTTTCCGCTCAAACTCATGCAGAAAAAGCCAGCAGGCAAGCAGTAATATGATGCTAGTGGCAATAAACGGCAGCTGAAAAATGGCTAAGGTGACGATAAAACAACAGGCAGCAAAGAAGGCTGAACAAAAGCGGTGAATGTCATTGGGCATTATCGCCATCAGACAAAATTGCAATATTGTCGCCAGCAACCAGCAGGTGTCATCATCAAAATGTTGAATAAAGCCATAGACAATTAATATCTGCCCACTAAAACTAACCGCTAATGACAGATGTTCGATAAATTCATTTTTATTGAGCGTAAATAATGCATAAGCACCTAGGGTCAGAATTGCACCGACAATAAAAGCGCCATGATCACTGTCAAAAATAAACTCCATCGCTAGAGCTAAAAAACCAAGAAAGAACAGCGCTGCAAACCAACCAGAAATAGCCAATAACAGTTTTACAAACCAAGGTGATTGGATTTCTGCTTTAGCGGGTTGCTCACCTGATACCACTCCGTGGTGCAATAAGCTTTGCCATAACGAGGTTTGGTTATGAGCTTTTTCTTGGGTCAGTGACTCTGAGCCGAACTCCTCTGGGGTTAATGACTCATTCATGACTGCCACTCCTTATTGATTTTACGCAGCCAAATAGCCGAACCTGCTGCCATGGCGATCATCATATTTGATATCAATAACAGGCCAATTTCTTCCAATGTTTCAAGCCAATATGCCGAAACATAATTGATAATGACAATGTTGGCTGACAATAATGTTCCAGCCAGCATAAATAAGTCTTTTTGATAATGGCGATAACAAACATACATTGCCAGCAACCAAAGCGGCCAAATGGTGATGGGTAAAAAACCTAGTTCTTTAAAAGCAGAATGAAGATATGAATCATGAGTAAAGCTCCAAATACTGCCTAGCATTAGCCATGTAATGCAAGCGCCACTGACGACAGCCAGCAGCCTTGGTGCCCAACGCGCCTTGAGCCAATGGTAATAGCACCCAAAACCTTCCCAGCAAGCTAACGCCACGATATTGAATAACAATATCACCCATAAAGCATTCAGCTCTTGGTTGATAAACCAGCCTAGCCTGCCGCCAAAATTTAGGTAATACAGCAAGATAGAGACATTGATTAAGACAACCCACAACATCCAAAGTGCGCTAAGTCGGCCAATGACAACCCAAGGAAGGATTAATAAAGCCCAGTTAAAAAATAGCTGCCAAGGATCGGCGCCTGTTTGATAGGTTTGCCCAAATAAGGCTAATAACACCCCAAAGAAAACGGCGGCCATAAATAACGGCACTTTAACAATCGACTCAGATAGTTTTGGAATGACGGACTTTAGGGGAGGAGGATTTGAATTTTCTAGTGATTTCGATGTTTTCTGAGCGAGCTTGTTTAACTGATAATAAGCAACAACGGCGAATACAATCAGTATTTCCACCAGCGCAAACTTGGCAAACTTACCCATCTCATGCCAGTTAAATGCAATAAAAAACAGCACAGAAAAAGTGATCGCAAGACCACCTAACCAGGCTAATAGTTGATTAAAAAAGTGAACCCAATGGTGTTTACTTGGTTGCACCTTACTGATGATAAGGGCATCGTTTATTTTGCTCTCATCAATCGCATTTTGTTCAAGCAACCCAATCAGTTGCAGTCTATTTGATGTCATGTTGAATCCATTCGCTACATCTGTCTGCGTTGTAATATACCAAAGCTCATTCGAGATGCTAGTAAAATAACTAATGAGGATAAGGTGTTAAAAAACAAAATACTAAGCTTACGACATCATCGTTAACTTCAAAATTTTACTCTCTAGGTTGATTCATTATATTTCAGCCCATGATTTTCTAACTTCCAAGCAATTCATCAGATTCATTGGCAATTTTTTACACTTTTTCTTTTAATCAAATTAACAAGCTTAAACATTTTAAAAGTGCATTCATCATATGTTTGTTGTTTTTCTGTTAACTTTATGTACACTCAAACAAACAAGTTGATTGTTCTTTGAGCGGAACAAAGGGGAGAACTTCCGTTTTTTTGATTGAAACTATGGGGATAAAAATGAGAAATATAAATAACTACATCGTAAATATGCGTCATAAAAAACTGGCGATTGCCTGCTTATTGGCCATCACGCCACTAAGCGTATATGCCGATTCACAAGGACAGCAACACGGGCAGTCAGAACATCACAGCCATGGGTGGCAATTTGATGAACGCCAACAACGAGGGGAAAGTGAAAGCCGCCGTGCAGATTACAGTAATAAATGGCGCGGCCATAAATCAGCGGGGAAAAAATGCAATAAACACCGCAAACATCATGGTCATCGTCATTGCAAATTTGAGCGACACTTTTGCCAAGGTATACCTGTTGTCGCCGAAGAAGACTTACCAACAGACACAGACTTAAGCGGTTATGAGGGGGAAGAAATTGGCTTTTTTGAAAACAAAGTCTTTGATGACGAACCTGAAGTTCTATTTGCCTCTGATAGTTTTGATGAAACCGTCAATGACACAACTCGCTTAAAGAAAGCGCTTCGTTTTGCCGCTAAAGAAGAAAATGGCGGTGTGGTAGTTTTACGTGCATCTGAAAATGGCAGCAATAATCGCTATAGTTTGGCGCATATTGTGGTGCCCTCAAATGTCCGTATTGAGGTCGAACCTGATGTTGTCCTCGAAATGCGCGGGATTAAAGAAGACACCTATCCTACGGGTAATCCAAGTAATAGACCCAATCGACAGTTCTTATTTTCGTTTGGGCGAAGCATTGGCCCAAGTAAGTTATCCGCTGAACGCACAGTGAATGTGCAGATAACTTCAACCGACCCGAGTAGAAATTTCACCGTTGATGCTAAAACCAACATGCCATACAACTATGGCGAAATGCAGGGTGGCAATGGTGGCGGCTTAGTTAACCTCACCCGCGCGATTCCATTTGGGCTTTTTTATGTTGAAAACTTCTCGGTATCCAATGTCACCATTGAAGATAACCATACTGAATCAGTATCGGTACAAATGTTTGCTGATGCCGATTATAAAGATGGATCATACACTTATCGCTTTGGTTCTGCGCCGCTTTATCTACAAGACAGATATGTGAAAAACCCAGAAGGATCGCCAAGCTTAAATAGGCCGATGAATCCAGTCAATGTACCAGTTCCAACCAATGAGAATGGTGATTTTATTGATGATGAAGGCAATATAGTGCCAGACATGTTCGCGATTCAACGCAACCCAACTTATGCCCGCACACCGCTTAAAGGCTCAGTGAAAAACATTAAGTCAATTAATGCCCATACGGGTTATGGCGTAGTGCAAGTTTACGGTGGAGATTGGATTGAAATTGATAACATTGAAGCATTCAATGGTATTGGTGTGCGAGTGGAAGCAGGTAATGGAACCAATAAAGACAACTTTAACCGTTCAGGCCCTTACTTTAGCTCAGCGAATAAAATCAAAATCTCTAATGTGAAAGTGACTAACGGCTTTACTGGCGTTTGGTTAAAGCCACACAGTAAAATCATGAAGGACATAACTGTAGAGAACATTGAAGCTATTGATAGTGGCTCTGCCCTTTTAGTGGGTAAAGGATCGTTTGCATGTAAAAGCAGTTGTCGTGATTTAACCCGTGGTCGTATCAATAATCTATCAGTGAGTGGCGATATTATTTTACGTCAAACGGTTTATGATGAGCCCGTTGCTGAGGTCGGTAACGTTGCCACTTACTTTATGAGTGAGTCAAACCGCGAATATTTAGCCGAGCAAACAGGTAAAACCATTACTGAAATTTCTCGTGCTGACATCGAGCGTAATTTATCAGGTTCACGTTGGTATTTAACTTTCCCTGCAGCGCCTATCTTAGCGTTATCACAACTGTCAGCCACAGAAATTGGCGACCAATCTGCCTATGAAGGTTTTTATGGGGTGGATTATTGTAATGCGAATATCATTCAAGATGGCCTAGCCCTAACAGATGGTGAAAAGTCTCGTCCTGATATTCTTTATATGGGCGATGCACACACGCCAAATGGTGAAATTGCTACCGATTATATTAATAAATAAATCCTAGCACTCTAGTTGGTTTATTAGTGATAACAAAAGACGCCAATATAAAAAGCCAGTAGCCCGCGCTACTGGCTTTTTAATTATTGATTATGGATTGCTGAATATGAATTAGTGAGTATGGATTGTTGAAGTAAATAACACCGTTTAGATTTTTAACTTTTGCCACATAGCTACACCTTTGCCACATAGCTACAAATACATAGCCTTATAATTGTTTTAGCTACAGGCTACATGATTTTAAATTTTCAACTTACCCCTTAAATCGACTCTGGAATCACAGCCGAAATTTTCACTCTGCAAAACTAAGATATAAATGGTAAAATAGGACGATTATCCCTCTCAATTAACCACAAGGTCTAGCAATGAATCCAATTATTGCCCTGTTAAAAGAACACAGTGTCAGTGATGAAAAAATCAGTGAAATGTTTCAAGCATTAACTCAAAACCCAATGATGGCGATGAATATCATCGGTCAACTTGGCATTCCTTCTGAAAAGCTACAACAGCTAATGGCGATGGTAATGCAAAACCCAGCGTTGATTAAAGAAGCTGTACTCGAGTTAGGCTTAGATTTTTCAAAAGTTGAAGCGGCTAAAGCGCAAATGCAGCCTTAATAAACTTCTCGATCTTCTGAGTAAGTAGTGTGCAAGACCTTTAAAACGGCCAATCTATGATTGGCCGTTTTAGTATTGTTTTTTTACCTGCTTTCGATATTGGCTCGGGGTGATATTTTTACATCGTTTAAAGCTATGACTGAAATTAGCGCCATCGTAAAAGCCTAACTGCAAGGCTACCTCTTCAAGCGGTATGGATTTCAATACTTGCCTGTACTGCCTTATTTAAAACAAAACCACACTAGCACCATTATCAATATGTCATCTGCAAGCAGTGATTATGGTGTGCCTGAGTTAGCAAGCTACTCCGCCAGTAAATTTGCAATAAAAGGGCTCACTGAAGCACTTGAGTTAGAACTTGCTCAATATGGAGTTCGGCTATGCGAGGTGCTGCCGCCATTTATCGCTACTAAAATGCTTAATACACAACAAAAAACCGCTAAAGTGATGACAAAACTAGGTCGGCATTTAACCGCTGAAGAAGTGATTACTGTGATTGAAAAGCAAGTTAATCAACCTAGAACCCATAGAACAGTCGGGTCGCTTTATAGTATGTTACATTGCTTAAGTAGTGTTTCACCTCCTGTTATCAACCGCTTGTTTATGAAGGTGTTAAGTCGTTAATTGGTCCAAACTGTAATTTATAAAAAGGAATGAATAAATGAGTCAAAGCGCCACATCGATAAGATTACAAGCGCCAAAGTTAGAAGCTAAACAACGAATGGCAGCCAAACTGCTGACCTTAGCGCCATTACATAAATTGCCGCCAAAAGCATTTAGACATGTTTATAGCACAATGGACAGATTATTGGGTTTAAGTAAGATTGAAATGGCGAAGGTTATCGACTCAAGTATCCCTGTCACCACACATACTGACAAAGAGAGCTCAATCAAACTCCGTGCATATTATCCTGTTTTCGAGCAAAAGATTGATGCTGACTTAGTTAAAACTGCGCAAAAAACACTGGTGTACTTTCATGGTGGAGGCTGTGTGATTGGTAGTTTAAATACCCATGATCGTTTTTGTCGGTACTTGGCTAAACATGGCAACATGAATGTTATTGCTGTCGATTATCGCTTAGCCCCTGAGTATAAATTCCCTACCCCAATTTGTGATGCCATTGACGCATGGAACTATATTAACGACCACCATCAAGAGTTGCATATTCAAGCTGAACATATTGGAGTCGGTGGTGATAGCGCAGGTGCATACCTTGCTTGTATTATCGGCTTAAAGCAGCTGCAATCAGCGTTACCGTCTATTGCTATAGCAAAACCTGCATTCCAGTTTTTAATCTATCCGATGCTTGATTTACAAGGCTTAACTGAGTCCTACCGTGGCTTCAATAAACAACTGCTCCTAACTCGAACCTTAGTGGATTATTTTAGAGGGCATTACCTCAACTCATTGAATGAAATCGCATTACCTTTAGCCAGCCCTTTGTTAACAGATGACATTAGTGACTCACCAAATACCTATATATTAACCTTAGGTTACGATCCTTTAAGGGATGATGGCATTGCATACGCAAATCGTCTCAAACAAACTGGTATTAGCACTCATCATCAGCATTTTGACGACTGTATGCATGGTTTTATCTCCATCACTAAAACCAGTGCCCGTACTATGCAAGCTACCCATGCGACTGCCATGGCTTTAAATAGATTCAACTCGCTATAAGTAACTGAGTAAATGGGTAAGTGGTTAAATGACTGGTTAAATGAGTCGTTAAATTAGTGCATTTGATTCAAGTCGGGCTGTATTTCAATAATATTTTGCTCAATTGATCAAATCATCCAACTCGATCACAATATTGTAATACAATATTATTGTAGTATCTTAGGTAGACTTTAATGGCATGTTCCAGAGGAAAGGCTCAATGAGAAAACTCCAACTTAGTGTTTTGATTGCAACTATCGTTGCTGGCTCTGCAGTGGCATCAGTTGAAACTGATACCGCCAAAAAATTTAACCTTGATCCAGCTAAAGCACCTGCGCAAAATTTTGATTTAACCAATTGGAAAATTACCTTACCGGAATTAACCAAAACAGGTAAACGCAAAGGCAAAGCACTAGAAATTGATAAAACTCAACTGGGCAATACCGAAACGCCTTATGCCCACCCTGAATGGTTCTACACTAATAAAGATACTGGCGCCTTGGTGTTCGTTGCACCAAATGAAGCACCGACGACGCCAAATAGTAAAAATACCCGCAGTGAATTGCGTGCCATGTTAGCAGAGCATTATGGCGAGCCTAAAAACAACTTTGTGGTTGCCTCTCACCCTGACGCCAATGAATATGGCGCTATTGGCGGCCAATTAAAAGCGACACTGTCGGTTGATCATGTCAGTGTCAGCGGTAACCCTAAAAAGAACGGGGCGTACTCGGTCGTAATTGGCCAAATTCACGGCTCTGATAATGAACCATTAAAAATTTCTTATCGCAAACTACCGAACCATGAATACGGCTCAATCGCATGGAACTATGAGCTAAACCCGATTCCAGAGCTGCAAGATGCCAAAGATGAAAATGGTAAAAAGCTGCGTCAAGATATCCGTCATAATGTATTTGGCGAATACAACCTACGTGAGAATGCTGCCGATCCACAAGATGGCATTAAACTCGGTGAAATATTCTCTTATGAGGTCAATGTAACGGGCGACACCATGCACCTGTTATTTACTAAGAACCCTGGCACCGACAACGAAGTAACAAAAACCTTCGCGGTTGATTTGGCTAAAGGTCAATACCAAGGCCACGAAGTGGATGAAGGCTACGGCACTGACTGGATGTATTACAAAGCAGGGGCTTACAACCAATGTAATACCAAGAAAAACAGCTCAGATTGTCAATGGCGTGGCATGGAAAGTGGCGACTATACACAAGCGACTTTTTACCAGTTAGAACTGAATCAATAAGCCTTGTTAGTTGGCTAGCGTAACTGAGACTCGAACTCCTAATGCCTATTAGGAGTTCTTCTTTTCAACTATATCTACCCAGCAATCGGCTTTTGACCTGATGAAATGGTTTCTGCGCTCTTAAGCAGCATATAAATACAAGTGGTTATTAAACACACACCTAAGTAGATAATTAAACCGTTACTTGCCTGAGTAAATGTGGTCGCCAATAACGGGCCTAATACTGAACCTACGCTATAGCACAACAGCATCATCTCGGTAGCAGACACCATTTTTTCAACTGGTAAGCTATCGCAAGCTAACGTAATGGCTATTGGGTAAAGGGCAAAACTGCTCGCCCCTAGCATTAATAAGCTTAACGCCATCATGACAACACTCGTTGACTCCAATACGCCCATGACAGCCAAGCAACCCAATAGACAAAAAATAGCCATCAGTAAGCTCTTGCTCATGCGAGTCGACATGGCACTCGCCGCAGGTTGAACTAGCATGCCGCCCAGTATAATACTCGCCATTAATAACCCCGTATGCTCAGCATAAGCACTTGAATGGCTAAGATAAGACGGCATCAATCCATAAATAGGCCCTAATAATAATCCCGACACAATACAACCAATAATCGCAGGACGACTAATATGGCGAATTTCTTTGCGGTTAATCGATTGTTGGTCGTGGCTAACCGGCTGACCTGAACGGATCAGTACAGGCGCCAGAGTCGCTAAAAACAGTAGTCCTAATACATACAGATAAGGTTGTATGCCTTCGGTGCCTAAGACAGAAATAGCCAGTTGTCCTACAGCACTACCGCCATAAAGCGCCGCCATATATAAACCTAAGCGCTTTGCTCGCTGCTTAGGACAATTAGCCATGAGTAACCACGACTCAACCACCACAAATACCCCTGCTACAGCCATACCTGCAATAAACCTTGCAGCGAGCCAAGTCACCTGATGAGGAATGAGTAGCATTAACGCCACAGTCAAACCCACAAGAGATAAAAAAATAATAAAGGCGCGTCGGTGCCCTAGCTTTTTAATGACCCCTTGAATACAAGTTGCCCCTAACAGCAAACCAAAATAAAACACACTGGCAAGCCAAGGCGTTAAAGATTGATTGATACCAAAATGAGCTAATGACAATGGAATAAGGCTCATTAAAAAGCCCGATGCGACAGCGAAAAATGTTAAACCAACTACAGGGGTAACAATGTTGTTTTCAACATTGCCATGCTTGATTATCGTCAATTTCGTACTACTTAATGTAAGATTTTGGAAGGGTAAAGCGTTCTTGTCGGCTAAAGGTGAGAAAGCCCTATAGACTATTTTCGGCGAATGTATTCCTGAAGCGAAAATAAGTAAAGATAAATTTTATCCTGATGCTAAATTGTGCAAATAAATATCAAATATTGCTGTTTAGATCATATTATTGCTCAGCAAGCACTCATAAACTGCAAGCGAACAGAGCAGCATCATCCATCTAAAACGCCAAGGATAAAAAAGAGTCAGATGATAAAAGGCACCATATACCCTAAGTAAACCAATCATTATGAGCAACTGAGAGCATATCAACACTCAAGTGAAACTTTTAATAGTTTATGGAATTATAATGTCGATAATAACTTGTAATAAAAGGCACTAATTAATCGCGCTTTAAGCCCAGGTTTATTAAGGTTTTTCCAATGAATATGACACTCTCAAGGTAAAGGGCACTACCTGAATCAATTGCGTTATCGATTGTTTTCTCCTTTTCGGTGTATTGTGACCAGTGATAACAAATAAAAGCACAAAACAGATAAGCACCAAACCAATGCCAAAGGCCATGAGAGGAATCAAATATCATCATCCATGTTATTTCGGTCACAATTAAACTGACTAAAATACCAAAGAGTATGGCAATGAAGGATTGAAACAAAGCAGGTAATTTGGCTGATAACAGTAAAATAATACCCAGCATGAATGCAATAAATATCAAACCGTCGCATAAAGGTAGAAGAATTTCTTGGGGGAGAATATAACTGAGTAACAAGGTCGGCCCTGTTGTCATCAATGTATAGCCAATAAAGCTATATAGGGGCTTTTGAGACTTAACGCCCAATAGCACGCCTAATACAATAATGCTTAAATACACCCCCAAGACCCAAAGCACCCCCGCTTTTAATAAGTCATGTTGCGGCATATAAGTAATCACAGCATAAATACAGCTAATTCCCCACAATAACACTAAGCCTAAGACAATATTAAATGCCCATGAACTTAACTCGCGGTCCTTATAAAATAACCATCGAAAATACTCAATTACGCCTCTATCTTGCATAGTGCCACCATCATCAAATCTGACTAACTCATTCATAAAGCGGTAGTTTACTTAAGCTTAAATACAGCAAAAGCTTACTCACAGTAATAAATCAGACCTAAAGAATATTTCTAATGGAAATTTTACAAAAAGTGACATAAATCAGGTTATGTTCGCCATTGAAAAGAGAGCTAAAAACCTAAAATGAAATAACTTATCTACACATGATACAAAGTTTAACAAAAACAGTGTGTTAATGGTTGATATTTGCACGTTTTATGAAAAAACAAAAACCATTTACTGTTATTATCTGTTGCGAAAAAACATTAAAAATAACAATTTATATCATAGTGTTACAGGATGAACATGTTTAAAATAACTAAAAATAATATGCTTAAGTATTTACCTATTTGTATCGTTGCCGCCTTTGCTACTTCTGCTCACGCAAACAACCACAGTTTTGATGCCCGCGCTCTTGCCATGGGTGGTGTAGGCGTAAGCACTGCAGATTACCTCACAGCCCCTTTTCACAACCCAGCGCTAGCGGCGAACTTTAAAGAAAATGACAATGTCGGTTTATTGATCCCCTCACTGGGCGCACATGTTAACGACCCAAGCGATCTTATTGAGAATGTTGAAGATTTTTCTGATGTGTATGATGATTTCAAGTTCTTGGAGAATCCCACTGAAGCCGACGCCCAAGTGGTGATTGATCAGCTTAAAAAGGTGCAAGGCAATTATGCTCAAGTGCAAGCGGGCACCCAGTTAGCCATTGCTATTCCAAGCAACCTTGTTGCGGTTAATTTATTTGCTCAAGCCTATGCTGACGCCTTAGTATTTGCTGATATTGCCGATGAAGATCTCGATCCAAGTAACATCATCAATCAGGATATCAATTCACAAGCGCTAACAATGGGCGTCATCATATCTGAAATAGGCGTTAGCTTAGCAAACTCGCATCAGTTTGAGTCTGGTAGCCTTTTTTATGGTGCTTCACCTAAGTACCAAACTGTAAATACCATCAATTATATTACCGACATTGAAAACTTCGAGTTTGATGATTGGGATGATGATCGCTACCAGAATGATGATAGTAACTTCAACTTAGATGTGGGTATCGCCTTTCAACACAAGGATGGTTATGGATTCGGTTTTGTCGGTAAAAACCTAATCAAAAATAGCTATGACACTGAAATAATTGAAAGGGTAAAAGGACAGTACGAACTCAGTCCGACTTACACAGTCAGTGCAAATTATCAAAATAGTTACTTAGTAGCAGCTATTGATGTTCAGCTTAATGAGTCTGAAGGTTACAGCGAGATCAGTGGAACGTCGACCTTGTTTGATGCCACCCAAGATAATCAACAAATTGCTGCAATTGGTATCGAATTTTTCCCAGATAGTTGGGTAAAATTACGAACGGGTTATCAAACGGACTTAAGCAATAACACTGATGATAGTATTACAGCAGGTATCGGCTTATCGACCTTCAGCTTATTCCACTTCGACTTATCAGCAAGTTACAGCGATGAGAACAATATGGGCTTTGCTATACAGACTGGATTTACTTTCTAGTTCGATTACATAGTTCGTTCAAAAATAAGCTGATATTGCATCAGCTTATTTTTATCACAGCAAGCTTAAGCAAGAGTTACTAGCAAGCAGTTATTGTGTCAGTCGCTCACATGTTGAGTTGTACTCGTTAAGCTCAATAACCCCTTGTAAAATGAAACCATGATAGCGAGCTCTGACTAACTGATAGTCCATATCCGGAGCAAAGTAATAGGTCACTTCCTCAGCTCCTGACTGCTCAACAGGGATCAATTTCATTTCCCCCCATGGTTCAATTGTTGCCTTAATCGTGGGTTTAACATACAACTGATACGGCTCGATATCATCTGAAGCTTGTCTAACTAACGCAAACTGGCTGCGACCTTGCATTAACAATTGACGCATTTGAATCGCTAAAGTATCGACATCTCTTAGCGGTATGTGAGCCGATTTATAGCGGTCGATATCGCCATCAATATCCACCTCTGACTCAAGCCCGTCCTTACTTAAAGAGACTTTCATATCCCTTGCACGAAACCCTGTGACTAACTGATGAAATCGCTCAGTGATCCATTCTTCGGTCGTATCAGACCATGACAGTTCTGCTCGTTGATCATATTGAGTGCCGATCCCTAAAATGCTCGCTTTACTTGTCGAGGTAACCACCGCTGACTTACCCTGCCAATTTTCCGCTCTTTTCATTGTGCCAGTATGAATACCACTGAGATAAATGTCGTAATTGGCATGACGGGTGCACTGCTTTTTTGTAGATAGCTTTTTTTTAGGCTGGCTTTCTACTGACTGATTTTTTACTGACTGACTTTCTACTAACTGATTTTCTTCAAGCGCAGCAATAACCTGCTGACTGAAAGACAACATTAAGACTATGGCGAGCAAACGCTTAAGCGGAAAAAAATCAATCGGCAAGATCATCAAAATACTTCGTTCACATTTAAGTAAAAGTTAGTTTCGTTTTCGCCCACACCAACATCAAAACGTAAGTTAATATTGTCTTTGATTTTAAAGCGGAAACCTGTGCCGTATGAGGCTAATAGCTCTTCAGTTAAGTCACTGACATTAGGTGCAACACTGCCAACCGCGCCCCAAAATACCATGCCATAGCGTTGGAAAATCGGTAAACGATACTCAACTTGTCCCATCATCATTTGCTCGTCACGGTATCGGCCTTTAATGAAACCACGCATGGCACTAGAACCACCCAAGTCAGGCAGCATATTCCAAGGCACATCACCACTGGTAAAATTACCTTGGACTTGCCAAGCAATTAAACCAGGAGCATTAGCTAAAATAGACGTTGAGCTTAAATCAATATAGTTGGCTAACTCGATATTATAGGTCGAAAAAGTAGAATATTCGCTGTTTTGATATAACCCTGCATCAATTTGAAATAGCCAACCTTTAGTGGCATTCAAACGATAGTCACGGGAGTCGTAAATACTGGTGACGACAACACCAGAACTAAAGTTACTCGGCAATAGGCTGTTTTCGTCAACCGGCTCACCAGTTTCAACTAACTCCAGCTTTTCAGCACTAGAATAAGTAAAATCCGCTCCAACACCTAAAAAGTAATTGTCAGCAATTTCTGTCATCCAACGAGGTTTAAAGCTATAAGCTTGCTCTTCATACTCATGATGGTTGGCATCGATATTGCCTTCTTCAATGCCTTGGCCATAGTAGACTGCAGCTTCATTGTATAGCTCTAAATCCAGTAACAGCCTTTGTTTACCACCATTGAAAAACGTCATGTTTTCAACTTCAATACCATAGGAGTTATTCATCGACACAAAAGAGTTCAGCACCAATGATGAAGGCTGCTCTTCCGGTGTAGAACCTTCGGTTTTATATAAGCCTACCATCAACAATCCCACGCCAAATTTTTTCTCAGGCGTGTAATAAGCAGTTGGTAAGTAACTCATATCAATCGGTTTGCTGTCATCAAATTCACCATCAGCACCAAACACAGATAAAATGTCATCGACCCAAGTCGGCTCCATATCTTTTGGTGTTTCAAATAGTGGTTCAACAGCAACAGCAGCACTTGAAAATGCTAATAAGGTAGGTAATAAAATCCGTTTCATAATGACTCTAATCTGATATGAAGCAAAGCGGGATGAAAGCCTTGTGGCTTGATTGCGCGCATTCTACCATTACAAGAGTATTCGACCATTAATTTTTGTTTAGCTAATGATATTTCTAGCTGTAAATCAGTGTTCAACAAGCGAGAACTTGAACGTTAACTCACTATTCTTACTTGGTTTTTACCGCTATATTTGGCGATATATAATGCTCTGTCTGCATTTTTAATCATAGGCTCAAACCTTGCTAAAGTTAACGGGCTATCCTCAAACTGATTGGCTACTGAACCTGCCACACCAAAACTAGCGGTTAAGGTTAACGAAAGCTCTAGCGCTAAAAATTCAACTTTTTCTATCGCTTCTCTTATCACTTCAGCTTGAGTAATGGCACTATCGCGAGAGGTACGAGGTAAAAATACAATGAACTCTTCACCGCCCCAGCGCGCTGAAATATCACCTTGCCGGCAGGATTCAGAAATCACTTTAGCAATGGCTTTCAACACCTCATCACCAACACTATGACCATGAGTGTCGTTAACATCTTTAAAAGAGTCGACATCGATTAATAATAACGATGCGTCACCCTTCTGATAAACGATCTGCTGCCAAAGGGGCTCAGTTAATTCTTGAAACCCTCTACGATTATTTAACTCAGTCAGTGGATCGGTGCGGGCGTATTTTTCAGCAATCAATTTATCAATTTGAGCAACTCTAAATTGGCGAGCCAGAATAGAAGCTAACAAAATGGCTTCGAACGCCATACCGACTTCAATAGCCTTAAAGGTGTAGTCGTTATACGGCACTAACACCCCTGCAACTGCCAATGTTGAGATAGTGATACATATGGCGGCAGTGACAGAGGAAAGAATAAAAATCACTGCAAATGGTTTTTTAGCATTCAGCGCTTTAACGCCCATGGCGATAAATAGCACCACAAAACAGGTGTTAAGTAAAAACGCTAGCACCATGGAGAAAAACAACTGATTGAAAATAAAACCAATCAGCATTCCGAAAGGAATGTATAAGGTAGTGCGTAACACAAATCGATCTAATCCAGGAGCATACTCCTTTGTTTGCAGTAATGAACGAGCAAAATGCAATCCAGCTACGCTGTAGGTAATCATGAGGAATATATCGAGCCAATCTTGAAAGTAAGCACCAAAATCATAGGTAATAATGGTGTGTAATTGGCCCGTATAAGACAGACTGTTAAGCACAAAACCTAGAAGATATAAGCCGTAAAGACAATATTCTCTCTGTCGAATATATACAAAAAGCACCAAATTATATAGCGCAAGCGCCAGCATAATGCCGTATAAAGCGCCATATTGATAACCGCTATTAATATCACGATGAATGGCTTGTACTAATGAGCTAAATTGTATCGGCAGTGCCATCGGGCCTTTTGTTTCTACGCGCATAATGACTTGGGTTTCACCCGAAACAAAGGCGTGTTCAAATGCGTAAAAACGATATTGCATGGGTCTTGATTCAAAGGGCAAGCCATCGCCACCAGCAATATGTTGCGCCACTTTTCCATCTTGTATTAGCCAAGTATCGATGTAATCAATCCACGGTGTTTCAACTGAAAGTCGGTAAGGAGTTGGCGAATGTGATGTGTTATTGACCGTAAATATCATCCAGACTGGAGTCACATCAATGCCTAAAGAAATAGAGTTACTGCTGCCACGAGTGAGCGAGCCCGCTTCAAAATGCTCAAGGGCTTGGCTCAATGAAAGCTTGCTATCTTGCTCTCTAAAGTACTGAGTTTGCTTACCCAGGCTGCCTTGCTGGAACTCAGGAATAACGATGGTATCAGCTTTAACAGAAGTACTCAGCACACAAGCACACACAACAAAAGTGAGTAACAGCCCCCAAAGGAGAGAATGTAAACTTTCGTTACTGAGCGCTATATTATTATCGTTTTTTAAGTCGCTAAGCTTGGGCATAAATGACGATGTGAAATTATTGTTATTTTATTTATAGTAGCATTTAACCCAAAAATCTTCGATATGAATAGTGTAAGAATAAATGCAGCACTGAAATTGCAATATCTCCACTGAAGTAGGCATGACATAGTCCAGCAACAATAACATCAAGGTCTATGGCGGTTTATCTAATATCTTCAACTACACCCAAATAGAAGAAGGTGAATCACCACTGTTTTATGATGCTGATGGCGGCTATGACGTAGCTTACATCTATGGTCCACTTCATGGTCGAGAATTCTATGTTGGCGTTGAAGGCAAGCTTTAACTGCCTATTGCTACTGACAGCTTTAGCTCTCGGTAGCACTGCCAGTGCAGATCATACGAATACCGCACTTTCTGTGGCGCAAATCCAATTAAAGGATTTGCGCACCAGTCAATCCTCGGTGAGTTACCATGCAGAAAAACCTACCGTGTTGATGTACTTTCAACCCGATTGCAGTTGGTGTAAAAAGCAGGGCAAAATAATCACAGAGCTATTAGGCGAATGTGGCAATAGCGTGCACTTTACTCTAGTCGGGGATAAAGGCTCTAAAAGCCAACTCAAACGCGAATTACGTCATTTTTCAGCCGATATACCCTCTAAGCAAAGCAATAAAATGTTTGTACGTAAAAGCGGTGGCGTGAAAGGCTTTCCAACCACTTTAGTACTTGATACCAAAGGCACCATCCTTGCCAAGCGCCGTGGTTTTACCTCTGAAACCATGTTACGCAGATTAACCAACGAACTCAGCCAAGGTGAATGCGCATTGTAATCACAATTTGTATTTAAATATTCTTGGCTATTTCACTCTTTCTGAAATGATTTACTGTTTTATTAGGTCTCATTCTTTATCAAGATAACCAGCGAGACCAGTTGTACTTTACAACTGAATAAGGCGAAGTCTTCCAAAGGATATGAGATGAAATTACTGACGACACTATTACTGCCACTGATATTATTCATCATGGCTGGCTGCACCAGCTTAAATAAACACCCCATCTATAATAACGAAGGTTATGCTGTTTCTGGATATGATGTTGTCGCTTATTTTACCGACAATAAAGCCGTAAAAGGTGACCGCCAATTTCAGATTGAATACCAAGGCACTCAGTGGTTATTTGCCAGCCAGCAGCATCAACAGTTATTTGAACAATCCCCTGAGCGATATATACCGCAATACGGAGGATACTGCGCCTATGCCATGAGCAGTGGCTTTGTGGTCAGTAGTGACCCACTCGCTTTTACCGTATTTGAAGACAAACTCTACTTAAACTACAGCTTGAGCGTACGAGAAAACTGGCTCGAAAATAAAGGCCCATTCATTAAAGAAGCGGATGAATATTGGCTTAAAAAGCATAAATAGCGCGATTAAATAAGTGCTAAAACGACTTCTCATACATCAGTTGTTTCAATTCAACAGCGTCACCAATTAACTTTGCCATAACATTTATCGTATGATGGGTTTCAATCTTGTTTCAAACAAAAATAATAAAAGGGAAGCCACAAAGATGGAAATCAAATATCGAACACCAATGGCGCAACCAAAAATAAACAGGAAATCCTCTCTGTCGTTATCGTTAGCCACAATAATTGCGCTAACGATGAGCATGCCAACCCTAGCACAAGATACTTTATTAATTGCAGATGCTTACGTTGATGTCGCAAAAGGAAAAACCATTACAGACGTAGCCATCGTCATTAGTGACAATCAGATAAGCCAGGTCACCCAGCAGTCAAAGATACCAACTAATCATGATTACAAACTTATCGATCTCAGTGGTAAAACCATACTCCCTGGTGTAATGGACATGCATGTTCACCTAGCCGGTGATGCACAGGATAACTTTTTGGCCGCACAAAATTATTCTATTCCACGCCAAACGGTCAAAGCGGTTAAAAATGCTGAGATAACCTTGAAGGCTGGCTTTACTACCGTCCGTGACTTGGGCGCTGCAGGCTACGCCGTTATCGCCACCCGCGATGGTATTAATGCGGGTGAAATTGCAGGCCCAAGAATTTGGGCTGTAGGCCACCCTATTAGTATTACTGGCGGACATTGCGATGATAACTTTTCATCTCCTGAAAAAAAGGCAAAGGCACAAGGGGTGGCTGATGGGCCTTGGGCAATACGCGCTAAAGTGCGTGAAAATATAAAATATGGCGCCAATGCCATTAAAGTGTGTGCCACAGGTGGTGTGTTTTCAAAAGGAACCAAAGTAGGGGTTCAACAGTTAACCTATGAAGAAATAAAGTCAGCCGTAGATGAGGCACATATGCGTGGTTTAGTTATCGCCTCTCACGCCCATGGTACCAATGGCATAAAAGCATCAATCAAAGCTGGCGTCGATAGTATTGAGCATTGTAGTTTCATGGATAGTGAAGCGATAGAAATGGCTGTAGAAGCGGGCACTTACTTATCTTGCGATATTTATAATACCGAGTATACCCTTGCATTCGGTGCAGCTAATGGTGTGCCAGAAGCAAATATCAATAAAGAAAAATTAGTATCACAGGCGCAGCGAGATAGCTTTAGAGCAGCAGTAAAAGCGGGGGCTAACATGGTGTTTGGTTCAGATGCAGCGGTATACCCACATGGTGATAACGGCAATCAATTTTCACGCATGGTTAAATTTGGTATGACCCCAACCCAAGCTTTACAGGCTGCGACAATTAATAGTGCTAAATTATTAAAACAAGACAACCTAGGGCAAATTAAAGCAGGATTCTTAGCTGACATTATTGCTGTTAATGGCGATCCCCTCAAGAATATCAGCTTAATGGAAAACGTAACGTTTGTGATGAAAGACGGCCAAGTCTATAAGCAGTAAACCAATAAGATATTAACACTACAGAAAAATGACTCACCTGTAAGCACAAACAACAAAGCCTTGATAGTTTTCGCTATCAAGGCTTTTTAATCAGTAAAAATAAGACTGATTCAATCCATTCTCTAGCTTGCTCGTGAATTTAGTTAAGTGAGTTAACCCACTGCACTAACTCGGTAGCCGATTTCAATGCATACTGCCTTTTCACCAACTTACCTACTGGCTCAAAAAGGAGTACCTCAGCAGGTCTGGCTTGATACTTGCCAATAAACTGATCACCCTCTGGGGTACCGATCCTTGCAATAAGAAAAGCAACATCATCACCTAATGCACCACGAGCCTCATTCATTTGCTCTGTCTGGCTATTACTTACAGCAAGGTTGGGATCATAGACAAATACGACTGCAGAGATACCCGAACCAATATCCTCATGAGAAGTTTTAAAACCTTTAGGCAAAACCGAAAAAACTACCGCAATCAATACGATAATAGCAGCGACAATACCCAAGCCCACTAAAGGCTTGCGGCGAGTAGTGTTTGAATTAGAAGTCCCCATAATAGCAATGCTCTCTTTAAATGTTGAATTAATTGACGTCGTAACAGACTGTAACAACCCTACCTGAGGCCAAGATTAAATCAATATAATGAGCTTGAACTTAAAAGTAATTTATAATTTGCCTGCTTTAAAAATCGGTTCACACTGTCCAACATTCAGATAAAAAAGTACTGCGGCGGCCAAGCTTAAATTAACCCAAGCTTAAAGAAACCACAGCTTAAGAAGCTATATTTAAGAAGCTAATAACTCTAAAAGACATGGCCTTATTTAGCGAAATTCTGCCTAAAAATGTAATCTCATGCAATAAATACCACCCACAAAACAAGCTCACAAATTCAATTACATTTGCGACATTGATCCCATTAATATATTCACTATACAATGCTGCAAAATTTTGTGTTGCTAACGTTTTAGGTGGTATTCGCTTTGTTTAAACAACGCTTTCAAGATGTCAGTCTAAAGGGA
This sequence comes from Shewanella sp. 10N.7, assembly GCF_020806285.1. NCBI lineage: Bacteria > Pseudomonadati > Pseudomonadota > Gammaproteobacteria > Alteromonadales > Shewanellaceae > Shewanella > Shewanella sp. 10N.7. The sequence goes on along the minus strand of NZ_JAJGZS010000021.1, from coordinate 11,260 downwards.
GATATATTTGGTGGTGTTACTACTGCCATTATTTCATTACCACTTGCTCTCGCCTTTGGTGTAGCGTCAGGTGCTGGCGCAGAAGCGGGGTTATGGGGCGCCATTCTCGTTGGTTTTTTTGCCGCATTATTTGGCGGTTCTTCGACACTCATTTCTGAGCCTACGGGCCCAATGACAGTGATCATGACGGCTATTTTGACCACCATGGTGGCCAAATACCCAGAATCAGGCGTAGCAATTTCATTTACCATTGTAATGATGGCTGGTGCATTTCAGTTTTTGCTGGGCATGCTCAAATTAGGTAAATATGTCACCCTAATGCCCTACAGCGTAGTGTCTGGTTTCATGTCTGGCATTGGTATTATCTTGATCATCTTACAGTTGTCGCCACTTTTAGGCCATGCAGCTCCTGCTGGCGGTGTTATTGGGACACTTAATGCGCTGCCAGAGACCTTACTAAACATAGATTTCAAAGAACTATTTTTAGGCATATTAACCCTAGTCACCTTATTTTTATTCCCACAAAAATACCGTAAATATGTCCCCGCACAACTGGTCGCGTTAATCGCAGTCACATTACTGTCGATCATATTTTTTGATGATGACAGCATACGCCGAATTGGCGAGATCCCAGCTGGCCTTCCTTCAATCGTCATCCCGCATATCAATAGTGAAATCTTCACCACCATGATTATTGATGCCTTAGTGCTCGGAACTTTAGGCTGTATTGATACCTTACTGACAGCCGTGATTGGCGACTCATTAACCCGTAAAGAACATGATTCAGATAAAGAATTACGCGGCCAAGGTTTAGCTAATATGTTGGCCGGTTTATTTGGCGCATTACCCGGTGCAGGCGCAACGATGGGCACAGTAACCAACATTCAAGTAGGTGCGCGTTCACCGGTTTCGGGCATGACACGTGCGTTAGTACTGGCATTAGTTGTGTTAGTGGCAGGTGGATTAACCGAACCTATTCCGATGGCGGTACTGGCTGGTATTGCTGTCTATGTGGGCTTTAATATTTTAGATTGGAGCTTTATTCAGCGCGCTCATAAAGTCAGTGTTGCAGGCATGGCCATCATGTACGGCGTTATGCTGCTTACTGTGTTTGTCGATTTGATTGTTGCGGTCGGATTAGGGGTGTTTATCTCAAACATCATCATTATTGAACGCCTTAGCCGTGAACAAGCTCGCCAAGTCAAAGCCATAAGTGATGCAGACCAAAACACCGTACCACTCACGCAAAGCGAAAGTGATTTATTGGATCAAGCCAACGGCAAAGTGTTGTTCTTTTATTTGTCGGGGCCGATGATTTTCAGCGTATCGAAAGCAATATCACGTCAGCACAACAGTATTAGCGAATATGAAGCGATGATTTTAGATTTAACCGACGTCCCCATGATTGATGTGACAGTCGGTTTAGCACTAGAAAATGCGATTAAAGATGCCCAAGATGCTCATTGTGAAGTGTTTTTATTGTGCCCAAATCCGCAAACCCGTGAGCAATTAAATAAGTTCCGTGTGATTGACTCCTTGCCTGAACAAAATACCTTCTTATTCCGCTATGAAGCGCTACAAGCGGCGTTGAAGCATGTGGGCCTTAACAATCAAGCCAAGGTAGGACATAACTAGCAATAACTAATAGCCATTAGCGCAAGGCACCTCAAAGCTAAAGTCGTGCGCTATTGGCATCAGTAAAATGGCAATGAATTTGCCAAGCAAGAAAAAATATCTACAGCTTAGAAGTGCATCAATATCAATATTTGTTCTACCTACAATTAAGTTAGCGCCTTGAATTTAAGTAAACTCATCAGTGCCGATAAATCACCTAAACTTATTATCTTGATGAAAGCTAAAATGATGAGTGTGGATTAGCATCATTGTGGTATTGTTCGAAAATCGCTGATGAGTAGCGATTTTTAATTTAAAGGTTGGATTACCAATGGAACAAATGTTTGAGAAATTGATGTATGCATCACGCTGGATCATGGCGCCAATTTATCTAGGATTAAGCCTGATTTTGATTGCACTGGGTCTGAAGTTCTTTCAGGAGATCTTTCATATCTTACCGATTATCTTTCAAATGAAAGAAGTTGATTTAGTGCTAATTGCCTTATCACTGATTGATATCACTTTGGTTGGCGGGCTCATCGTGATGGTGATGTTTTCAGGCTATGAAAACTTTGTCTCACAACTTGATGTCGCTGATAAAGATGAAAAGCTCAACTGGCTTGGCAAGATGGATTCAGGCTCGCTTAAAAACAAAGTCGCGGCCTCAATTGTCGCCATCTCATCGATTCATTTATTGAAGGTGTTTATGAATGCCGAAAATATCGAAAACGACAAAATCATGTGGTACTTACTTATCCATATCACTTTTGTGTTATCAGCCTTTGTCATGGGCTATCTCGACAAAATAAGCCGCACCAAATAATCACTATTTGTGCTAACTCATTAGAGAAATAACTAAGCAAATAGCTAGATAAATAACTAGATAAATAACTAGATAAATAACTAGATAAATAACTAGATAAATAGCCCTGCAAATAATTGGGGTAGCAATAAGCTACCCCAAACAACTTTCAGTTACAGCTTGTATGACTAGATAGTAAAACTAATCGTTTATGCCTATAAAATCATCTCAGCAAGTACAAAGCCGATAATCACTGAACTCACAATAGACACCACACCCGGTATCACAAAAGGATGATTAAATACCCATTGACCAATGCGGGTAGAGCCAGTGTCATCCATTTCAACTGCAGCCAACAAGGTTGGATACGTTGGCAATACGAATAACGCACTCACTGCTGCAAACGAAGCAATGGCCGCCTCTGGGCTAACCCCTAGCATAAATGCTGATGGCATTAACGCCGCAGTTGTTGCTGCTTGCGAGTACAGCAACATGCTCGCTAAAAACAAAATAATAGCCAACATCCACGAGTGCTCTTCTAACAAGCCACCCGATAGCGCTTTAATCTCTTCTAAATGCCCAGAAACAAAAGTATCACCAAGCCACGCTACACCTAATACACAAATACACGCGCTCATACCCGACTTAAACGTCGCAGCATTAAGCACCTCTGCCGTATCCACTTTACACAACAAGGTAATAGCAGTGGCGGCGGTTAACATAAAGACCATAATGGCTTCATTTCGCGGTAATGTCGGATTCTCAATAAGCGCAACAGCATCACTAATCGCCGTGGCATAAAACACCACCGCCACAATAGCTACCAGAAAAACCATCACTGAACGCTTCGCGCTCGCAGGTAACTCAATGCTATTTGTTTCGCGTTTGCTCACTAAACCTTGCGCAACACGTTCTTGATAAACCGGGTCATCTTTTAACTCTTTACCCATAAATTGGGCAACAAAAGCACCGACCATACAAGCAAGAAAAGTAGATGGAATACAAATCATCAATAAACTGATATAGCCCACGCCTTTACTTTCAAGCATGCCACTCATAAGCACAACTGCAGCTGAAATCGGTGACGCTGTAATCGCAATTTGAGAGGCAACAACGGCAATACTTAATGGCCTTGAGGGACGAATGCCCTGCTCTTTAGCTACTTCAGCAATAACGGGCAAAGTGGAAAATGCTGTATGTCCCGTACCTGCAAACAATGTCATGGTGTAAGTCACAACTGGGGCTAAAAAAGTTACCTGCTTAGGGTTTCGGCGTAAGATCCGTTCAGCAATATTAACTAAATATTGCAATCCACCCGCAACTTGCATCGCCGCAATCGCTGCGATGACCGACATGATAATCAGAATCACATCAATAGGAATGGTGCCTGGGGTCATACCTAACCCAAGAGTTAACACCAACACACCTAAACCACCAGCAAAGCCAATACCAATGCCGCCAATCCGTGCGCCGATAAAGATGGCAGCTAATACCACCACTAACTCAATTGTTACCATAAATCCTCCCAAGCCATAATTGCGCGCACTCTACTGCAAAGCTAATAGATCTTATAGATGATTAAATCAATAAAACCTTAATTAGCAGAACAATTATCAATAAGTGTTAACTAGGACGTGTTGTTCATTACGGGTTGAGTTTTGTTCGAGATAAAAACGGATTAAGCGCGGCGAGTGAATTGCCGCCTAGCAATTTAAGCCCTCTTTGTTCGCAAAAAACGCTCAACAATGCAGAATCCGATTTAGCCGCCCCCTACGGGCAGCGTTTGTTGTCCATTTTTACGACGTTATCGGCTGTTAATGCAGAATAAAATGTATTGTGCGCAGAAGAGGTTTACCCTTGGCGATTTACTCTGGGTTTCTTTCGGCGCATTAACTTCGTACCCTGATTTCCCACGCCTTATTTTCCACATCTTATTTCCCACTTCTTGTTTCCTACGTATTAATTCCCTCGTATTAATTCCCACGTATTAATTAAGGCGTGTCTTTGTGAAGTAATTCCATCAAGCCAACGAGTGCGGCAAACAGTACGGCGCCAACAGGCCAAATAATCCAAGTGATACCCCAAGCCATTGTCCAAAAGCTCCAGCCAAGATAGATAGCAATCAGCAAGGGCCAATAAAATCCAGCCAACTTCTCGGCTCGTTTAGTACGTCTAGTTGTCTCTGTCTCTTTAACGGCTTCTTTCAATACATTGCTATAGGCATCATATTTTGCTGAAACCGGTAAAATAATGAATAGGCCAACTGCAATGATAAAAAGCAGTACATCTATCATTAATAAAACGATGTCTTGCTCAAAAGAAAAAATACTCACGCACAGCAGCGGAACAAAGCTAACAATAAAACAGAAGATACCGACAGATAAACGCAAATTATAAGCCGGTCTAAACTGTTTACGCTTTTCATGAAACACGCTGTGAACACCATAAGCGAGTTCAAATGGTTCATCTTCTATCGCCGCTATTTCATCTTGATATTGGTTTGTCTTGATAAAAAAGCTCACTCCAACTGACACCAAAATCAACACACTCACAATACCCAATGCCGCTGCGATATCACCCGTCATGTTTAATCGATTCGTTTCCGCCATCGCCATAAAGAAAAATAACGGCATTGCAGAACACACACACAAAACCACGCCTTTAGAAACAAGATTCGTCATTGCGATTTTATGCTCAACATACTCAGTCGCTTGCTCTAGGGTAATATGGTTAATGCCTGGTTCTTTGGCTTCCGTAGCAACTTCAAATTCCTCGTTCTCATCCTTTAGTAAGAAGTCTGTAGACACATCAAAAATCTGTGAAAGCATAATGATTTTATTTAAATCAGGAATGCTATTTGCCCCTTCCCATTTAGAAACAGACTGACGAGAAACATTCATTTTCTCAGCCAACTCTTCCTGCGACCAGCCCAGTTTCTTCCTTAATCTAATAATCTTATCTGCAAGTATCATTAGTGAGTCCTTTTAATCAATAATTGAGCAGCAAGCATAAGAAATCAGGCAGTTGCTCACTAGCAAGCCAGCTTGTTAATCTGTCAACCAGCAGTTGCGTTATTGATTATTAAGCCATATTTCAGCCATTTTTTGTATCTAATCGCTAAATAAGCACAGAATCTGAAACACGCTGCAAAATACTCTTCCACCCTATCGATATTAAAAATCCCCGACACCTTATGATATCGAGGCGCTCAAATCTTGTCGCTTTATCCCTTCAGGTGACAAATCAGCAAGCATCATTTCAGGCATGGTTAAACAACATCGTGGCCACTAATTCAAACAAGTTACACCTACCCTGACAGCTGCCATTATTAGCGTTTTAATACCGCGCTATCTCAGCCATTTTCTTCACCCAAAACTCAACATGAATAGCGCTCATGTTGCAGCGGAAATTTAATCAATTTTCATCAAGTAATGAAACACGTATAAATCAAACACAGCTTAGAAAAACTTGAAACTGCTGAATGGCAGTTATCAAAAAGCAGCAAAATATTAACCAATATTCAGCTTTGATTACACAAGATGGGATACCAGAACATCATGAATAACGAATTTACTTTTACGATTAAAAACATCTGTCTCGATGAGAACTACCAGCCATCAGACAGTACCCGTATTACCACTAACTTTGCTAATTTGGCCAGAGGTGAGAGCCGCCAACAGAACTTACGTAATGCGTTAAAAATGATTGATAATAGTTTTAATGCGTTAGCTTACTGGGACAACCCAAAAGCTGACCGTTATTCAGTTGAACTTGAAATTGTCTCTGTTGATATGGAAATTGAAAACAGTGGCCAGACGTTTCCCTCCATTGAAGTATTAAAAACCCATATTATTGATCATCAAACCAACGAACGTATTGAAGGCATAGTCGGCAATAACTTCTCATCTTATGTGCGAGATTATGACTTTAGCGTATTGCTGTCTGAGCATAATAAAGGCCAGAGCCAATTTAGCATTCCTGATACCTTCGGCGACTTACACGGCAAGCTGTTCAAGTATTTCGTTAATTCAGACACCTATAAACAGCACTTTAAAAAAACACCCGTAATATGCCTGAGTGTGTCAGATAACAAAACCTATCAGCGCACGGGCAATCAACATCCATTACTGGGCTATGAGTACCAACCGAATGAGTCGTCGTTAACTGAGCAATATTTCAAAAAAATGGGTCTACAAGTGCGCTATTTTATGCCGCCTAAAAGTGTGGCGCCTCTAGCATTCTACTTCTTTGGGGATTTACTCAATGATTACAGCAACCTTGAGTTAATTAGCACCATCAGCACCATGGAGACGTTTCAAAAGATATACCGACCTGAAATTTATAACGCGAATGCCGTGGCAGGTAACTGTTACCAACCTAACTTGAGCAATCAGGATCACTCTATCACTCAGATTGTTTATGACCGAGATGAGCGCAGTAAATTAGCCATTAAACAGGGTAAGTTTGCCGAGGAGTACTTCATCAAACCGTATCAAGCCATTCTAGAACAATGGTCTGCGAGCTACTCGCTGTAATCAGCAGCGCTAATACCAAGTGCATAAATAACAAGTATATGAATAAAAAGTACATGAATAACTCGCACCAATAACAAGTGCTAAAACAAGTACATGAATAAACAATCGCAATCGAAACAATTTTAGCCAAACGGACAGCAGCTCTTATGACGACGAATACAGTGAAAACATTACTGCCAACATCAACGGCTGGCAGTTTACCTAAACCTTCATGGCTGGCAGAACCAGAAGCGCTATGGTCACCTTGGAAATTACAGGGTCAAGAGTTGATTGACGGTAAGCACGATGCGCTGCGTTTGTCGCTGCAAGAGCAACAGCAAGCGGGTATTGATATCGTCAGTGATGGCGAACAAACCCGCCAACACTTTGTGACCACCTTTATTGAGCACTTAACGGGTGTCGATTTTGAACAGCGTAAAACCATTAAAATTCGTGACCGTTATGACGCCAGCGTTCCAACAGTAGTCGGTGCGGTTTCTCGGCCAAAGTCAGTGTTTGTTGAAGACGCAAAAATACTGCGTAAACAAACCAATCAACCGATCAAATGGGCGCTGCCAGGCCCTATGACCATGATAGATACTCTTTATGATGCCCATTATCAAAGCCGTGAAAAACTGGCTTGGGAGTTTGCCAAGATTCTCAACCAAGAAGCGAAAGAGTTAGAGGCTGCAGGTGTTGATATTATTCAATTTGATGAGCCTGCATTTAATGTATTTTTTGACGAAGTGAATGAATGGGGTATTGCTTGTTTAGAACGAGCCATTGAAGGGCTTAAGTGTGAAACAGCGGTGCATATTTGCTATGGCTACGGCATAAAAGCCAACACCGATTGGAAAAAGACCTTGGGCTCAGAGTGGCGTCAATATGAGCAGGCTTTCCCTAAGCTACAGCAATCTAATATCGATATTATATCGCTGGAATGTCACAACTCCCATGTGCCCATCGAACTGCTGGAGCTTATTCGCGGTAAAAAAATCATGGTCGGCGCTATTGATGTCGCCAGCAATAGCATTGAAACACCAGAAGAAGTCGCCAACACCTTACGTGAAGCGCTTAAATACGTCGATGCTGACAAGCTGTACCCATGCACTAACTGCGGCATGGCGCCGTTATCTCGTGATGTCGCAAGAGGAAAGTTACAAGCATTAAGTGCGGGTGCTGACATTGTTCGAAAAGAGCTTTCTTTAACGAACTAGCAACTAACGAACTAGCAACTAGCTAACTCGTCGAACATAATCCTGACACAGGGGGCTCTTAGATAAAACCTATTAGCGACGCAGCACCGCTATCCAGCGGCCAAGATTGAGTAAGCTGGCCAGCGAGCCAGCCACGTAGGTTAGCGCGGCCGCTTTGAGAATCTTCTCCGCATGCTTTAGGTCACCGTCGTGCAGGTAATTGCCCTCTTTGAGTATGGGCAGCGCCTTGCCATAACTGGCATCGAACTCCACCGGCAAGGTCACCAGATGCACAATAGTGCTCAACCCCATCGACAGCACGCCGATTAATATGGTCAACGCCCCTGCCTGCGGTATACGGGTGAGCATTAAGACCACTGGCGCCGCGAACATCATCATGCCGGCAATACGTTCACCGACCATCGCGGTTCTAGCGAGCTTCTGTCGCATCAAAAACAAAGACTCGCCGCGAGAATCCTGCAGAGCATGCCCTACCTCGTGGGCAGCGACAGTCACAGCAGTCAGGGAATGACCGGAATAGTTATCCGGCGAAAGGCGAACAGTCTTAGCCCCGGGATCATAATGATCACCGTCAGGCGTCTCTTCAACCTTAACGTCATTTAGGCCAAAACGATCTAGAATATGGCGAGCAAATTCACCACCGCTACCTTGATGACGGTAGCGATCAGTGGGCTGTTGGTACTTGCTCATGATGTGCTTAACCCACAAGCCAGGCAAGAAAACACAGCCCGCAATGACAATAATTAGAATGATCCATAGCATGCAAACCAGTATGCCATAAACCTTGGTATAACTCTCACGGCTTTTACTCAAAGCCAGTACTGTTACGCAAAGCCATTAACCGTGGATGCGTGTAGTGGAAGATGATTTTAAAAAAGGGTTAAATTGACTGCTATTTTTATACAAATTCAATCAATAATCATAGCTTTATCAATCTATAATTGGGTATTATGGTAATGATTTTTATCAAGTTATGAATGGATGCTGTTGATAAATGATACTCAAAACGAAAACCCTGCAAAACACCACTTCACCGCAAGCGATCGCGGGTCAAAAGCAAGAGCAAAACGTGGCCTTCTTTTTACGCCGCGCCTTTAAAGATCACCCAGAAATACTGGTGATCAATGATTTCAAATTTAGTTTTAATGATGAAGTCGCCCAGATCGATCACTTGATCATTTACCCTTATGGCTTTGTGCTGATTGAATCAAAAAGCATTAAAGGCCATGTAAAGGTTAATCAGCAAGGTGAATGGAATCGGAGCTTTAATCAGAAATGGTCAGGCATGCCATCGCCAATTAAGCAGGTAGAACTGCAACAGAAGTTGCTTAAACAACTACTCAAGCAACACAAAGCAGAAGTATTAGGGAAACTACTAGGAATAAAACAACAAGGGTTTAATGGCCGTAAATGGGACAATCTTTGCGTGGTATCAAGTGATACCTTAATTGACAGAAAGTCCATGCCTAAAGCAGTTTCAGAACAGTTAGTTAAAACAGAGTTCTTAGTTGATAAGCTAGAAAGCGTTATGAATATCCGCAATAAAATAATGCGTGTAGTCAATATTAACGACACCAGACCCGCCTTCAACCAGCAAGAACTCTACTCCATAGGTAACTTCATACTCAGTCAGCATATTGATAGCATTAACCAGATTAATAGCTGTAAACAAACAACATCCAATCCAACAGCTGAATTAGTCACCCCAATAGCAAAGCCTCAAGTTACAAACGTCTATCAAGAGGCTCAACCCATTCCTCAAGTAAAACTAAGCTGTAAACATTGCGGTGAATCAACAAATTACATCCCAATGTACGGTAAGTTCGGTTATTACATTAATTGTAATCAATGCACTAAAAATACGCCCATGAAGCAAGCCTGCCCCATGTGCCACAGCAAAAATACCAAAGTACAAAAGCGCAAAGAGACTTACTCCTTGAATTGCCAAGATTGTAGTTATAGTCAGCAGATTGTCTAAGGAATAGAAATTGAACAACATGGAAAAAGGCAAACTTGTTCGTTGGAACGCCGACAAAGGCTTTGGTTTTATCAAACCTGATTCAATAGGTAGTAAAGATATATTCATTCATATATCGATACTCAAACACATGGCAAGAAAACCTGTCGTTGGCGACCAAATCAACTACTTTTCAGAGATTCAAAGCGATGGCAAAGTCAAAGCGATAAAAGCCAATATCGAAGGTGTCGCAGTCATCTCTACCCGCAAGTCCAATCGTGTTCATCACCGACAAGGCAATAACAAATCATCTAGCGGCATGCTTATTCCTCTCTTAGTCATATTAGCTCTCGGTATATTTGGATTTCAGAAGTATAAAGAAATGACCGCAACGCCAGTACTGACAAACCAAGACATTGAACAAATGGAATGGCAGCCCGCTGTACAAAACAGCAACCCAATAACAAGCCAACCAACATTTAGATGTGAAGTAGGTAAAACTCATTGCAGTCACATGAGTTCATGTGAAGAAGCGACTTTTTATAACAACAACTGCCCAGGCACAAAAATGGACGGTGATAGAGACGGCATCCCCTGCGAAAGACAGTGGTGTAATTGATGCTCAAAGGTCAGGATACAGTTTACTCTGAACCCACTTTTTAAGGATATTTATGCGGGGAATAAACTCAGAAAACATGGAGTATAATGATCAAGTTTTCAATCAAGCGATTATGGTAATCATAACTTGGTTTTGTGTTTATATAGTTGTTTATTTGGTAGGCTTTTCTGATTGGTATATTGAATTTCTAGTTTATTCAATATTATTTAGTTTAGTGCATTTTAATAGCGTTTATTCAAAATTGTGTAGCTCTATATATAAACGAAAGAAAACAAAGCTACTTACTGGTTGTATGGGCTATGGCGCTTTTGTGGTTTTTAACGACTTGATTTATAAACTACAGTTTGTTCCAGAAAAGAAAGTTACTATTTTTATATACATTGTATTTTATCTAGTTTTATTGGCTTTATTTGATTTTTATATAAGAAAACATCAAAAGCAATGAGGGTAAGTAGTTAAAGTTTACTCTGAACCTGACGAACCCCCACGAAATAATTATTAGAAACAACAAGATATTGAAAAAAGATTGGAACATTC